>JAPSHM010000196.1 GCA_031179845.1 Pedobacter sp. | reverse complement strand
TATGCGCCTTCTGCTTCAGGTGGTGCAGGGACTGACTTTGGAATGGTCATCCGAACTGATCAAACGACCATCAGTAAGCTGGTCGTACGTGGCGATAACAACAGATCAGCATCCGGTTCAGCTATACAAGCCCTTACTGCACATGGCGGTAAACCGATTGGCTTGAGACTGTTAAATAACCATGTGCTCGGTGCGCGCGTGGATCTGTCAGGATTCAGCAGTCCGTATTCAACAGGAAATAATTTCTAAATACACTAAACCATTTTTTATCCTGGAGGTTTAGGCAAATACACCTGAACCTCTATGAAAAAAGCCTATCTGATCCTTGCCCATAAGAATTTAAATCAGCTGATCAGGTTGCTGGATCGGCTGGACGATGGAAATTCTCATTTTTTTGTACACATCGACCTCAAAACTCCTTTATCTCCTGTCGATGAAGCGGTCTCTAGCAGGGCTAACGTAGTTATTGTGAAAAGAATAGCGACTCAATGGGCTGGATTCAGTTTAGCTGCCGCTACCCTCAAAACCATGCAGGCGGCAAGGGATTCCGGTATTGACTTCCAGTTCATCAGCCTATTGAGCGGACAGGATTATCCGGTAAAAAGCAATGCAGAGATCGACCAGTACCTATCCTCTTCCAGCTATGGGATCTTCCTCGACTTCTTTCCGTTACCCAATTATCAGCGCTGGGCTGCCGGAGGAACATACCGGTATAAAAAGTATTTCTTTGGTACTTCCCCCATCGCTATGTTCTTTTCACGTGCTTGTAACCTCCTATCCACCCTGATTCCTGTATTTGCAAGAAAACTCCCGTTTCACCTCAGGCCATATTGCGGCTCTCAATGGTGGACGATCAATCTGTACGCACACAACTACATTCTCGACTATATCAACCGAAACCCTGAGTACTTACACTTTCACAAATGCACCTTTGCCCCGGACGAACTATTCTTTCATATCATCTTATTAAATGCAAAGGATGAAAGGATTAGCGCTGGAATTCTAAACAATAACCTGAGGTATATCAAATGGAACAGACTGGATGATCCACACCCGGAGACACTTACCCATGAAGACCTGCCTGACCTTAAAACCACCAGATCACTTTTCGCAAGGAAGTTTGATGAACTTGAAGATCATCAGATTTTAGACCTGATCGACGAACAACTTTTAACCCGAGGCCCGAAGTAGGCAACCCTGGCTAATTTCCATTGATTAAAGGGATCACTTTCTCTCCAATGAGCGCAATTGCATTCACAAATTGATCATGCGAAACACCACCGATGTCCATTTGAAAGGAAAACCTGGAAATACCACCCAAAGCTTCAGAATGGCGGAGGATCTTTTCTGCGACTTCGTTCGGATCTCCAACAACCAATGCGCCTTGCTTTCCTAACTGCGATTCATAACGCTGTCTGTTCATTGGCAGCCAGCCTCTTTCCCGACCGATCTTTGTCATTGACCTGGCATAGCCAGGATAAAATTCGTCGATGGCAGCTTCTAAGGTTTCTGCAACATACCCCAGCGAGTGAATTCCGACAGTCAGCTCTTCGGGCGCAAAGCCCGCTGCTGCGCCAGCCTTTCTGTAAAGATCTACCAGCGGTCTGAATTGAGCGGTCTCCCCACCAATGATGGCTACCATTAACGGCAGACCCAAACTACCGGCACGGGCAAACGACTGAGGCGTTCCACCTACTCCAAGCCAAATGGGCAGCTTTTTTTGTAGTGGCCTGGGAAAGACCGGCTGATTGGTCAACTTTGGCCGGAATTGACCGGACCAATTGACTACTTCGTTTTCCCTTATGTTTAACAACAGGTCAAGCTTTTCTGCAAATAGCGCATCGTAATCCTTAAGTTGATAGCCGAATAACGGAAATGCATCGGTGAATGATCCCCTACCCACCACCATTTCTGCGCGTCCGCCAGAGATCAGGTCCAGCGTTGCAAAATCCTGAAATGCCCGTACCGGATCTGCTGCACTGAGTACCGTAACGGCACTGGTCAATTTAATCCTTTTGGTACGTGCCGCCGCAGCCGCGAGGATGACCGTTGGTGAAGCGTCAAGGAATTCCTGGCGATGGTGTTCACCAATACCAAATACATGCAGGCCAGCTTTGTCGGCCGCTTCAACTTTCTCCAGAAGCTGATTTATTGAAGTGGCATCACTCCTACTGTTTTGCTCCCCATGACCAGGTTTTGCTGCGAAGCTATCTATTCCAATTTCCATTTGTATTCCTTTCTAATTCTTTGTCAATGTATGCTACAAACTTAGCTAGTAAATCTTACATCATTCTTGATGTAAGATAAGAAAGGATCATTAACGTTTTGTCTATGGTAGAAGCGGCAATAACGATTTGTCTGCTTCGATCTTAAGATGTGCCCGAACTTCCTGGGCTCTTTCCCGGTGCATTTCTAAAACAGGTAAAAATTTAAGTGCAAAATTGGCCAGCGTAACGTCAGGACTTTTAGCTGCTTCTTTGTAGCGTTTAATGTATTCTTTATGGTAGTCTGACGTTTCCTTCATGTAGACGTTCTCAAAGCGGTCGAACACCATTTTCTTCAAGTTCTGAACTTGCCGGGTATCCTTTTCCGGCAAAGCTGCAGGCAATTTAAAGCCTTTTTCTTTAGCAAGTACTTCCATAGCCGCAATGATCTTTGAATGATCCTGTACCATCAGTTTTCCAAACTCTTTTACCTCGAAGTCTCGTGCCTTCTCCTGGGCGAGTTTCGCCAATTCCAATTCCAACATGCTTCCAAGTGCTGCTTTTCGGATAAATGCCATGGTGATGAGGCGACGTTGCGCGGAACTTACAGAATCTGGTAACACGGGGGTGTCGATAGCAGTATGATCGATTGGCGGCACGGTATCCAAAGGTTCTTCGACCCGCTTTGCAGGCTGACAACTTTGAACGATGATAATTGTTGATGCCAGAATATAGAACAAGCAACTACTTTTCATGGTTGTGTATTTATAGGGGAACAATCCTATCCACACCTGGTTTCAACAATATAAAATTTCACGCTTGCAAAACCAACAGGCATTCAAGTTGTTATACCATCTATTCTAATTTTTAAATGAACAACTATGGAACAAATGAATGTTGATGAGGCCATGAAAGTAACTATTGATTTCGAGCATGAAGATCTGCCACAGGATGCAAAAGAATTTCAGCCACTTGTTTTCAAAGATGGGGATAGGTATTGTTGCTTGCTTGGTCCGAACCCTACACAAGGAATCGTAGGTTGGGGCGAAACCCCCAAAGCTGCAATTGCGGATTGGTCGGCGGAATTACAGGAACGGATCAAAGTGAAGAACGAAGATGACGAAGTGGCCACCTTCGTTCGGGACACATTAAATACCAGTAACGAAGACGTTTGGTAATTTCAAACTAAATCTCCGTTTATATGCTTTTTTTCCAGGGGCCAGTAATGGCTAAAGTAACTCCCGGTGATTGAATGTTGATGAACAGCGTATTTCCTGACGGAGAGAATACAGGACCGGCAAACTCCGAGTTTCTGTAACCTATGTTCTTTGCAATAACATAAGTCTTTCCTTGTGGCGTAATTCCAATAACCCTTGGATCGTGTTTATCCTCACAGATGATCACGTCACCCCAGGGTGCTATAGTCAGGTTATCACAACTTTGAAAGGTTTCGATATTATTGGGCTCTAAAAAAAGCTCAATTTTTCCCGGAGCATCTTTCTCTGCTTCCTGGCCTTCGAATTTGCTTGGTATATACTTAAATATCTGTCCTTTCCTGTTGGCACCTCCATCAGTACAGGCGAAAAACAATTCATCTTTACCGTACCAGATCCCTTCACCGCGGGAGAATCTGGCAGCGCCCATTTTGAAGCCTCTTAATCTGAGGTCGCTGTCAGGTGCTTCAACATTGTCCAGATCAATCCATTCCACTTCAAACGACTTCTTTTCCGGAAACTTGTCGGTCGTTAGGTTTTCATAATTGCGGGTGTCCGCACTTTTCCATTCTTTGATAGAAAGACATTGCAATTTACCCCCGTCCTGCAATTTACCGTAGGTATTTGGAAGGTACCTGTAAAACAAACTGTCTCCTTCGTCTTCCGTTTGATAAACGATCCCGCTCTTAGGCTGTACCGCAATGGCTTCATGGGTGAACCGACCCATCGCCCTGATTGGGTTAGGATCTGCTAAACCAATCTGTTCTGTAGCCGGAATTTCAAAATTGTATCCATGATCTTTTTCCAGTTGATCACTCATTTTCAGACTACTTTCCTCACAGGTGATCCAGGATTTCCATGGCGTGATGCCACCCGCACAATTTCTTACGGTACCGATCAAACTGAGGTATTGAGACTCTACTTTTTGAGATTTTTCATTGTAAACCAGTGTGGTTGTTCCCCCAACACAGGTATCTTCACCTTTACCAAAGTCGTAGATCTTGTTCTTATCGATCTTACCGATCATTTCGTTGTTCTTGCCAAACGGCCCTAACAGATCCGCACCAGGACTATTCTCATGGTTCCTGATCAAAACTGTTTTCCCATTAGCCATAGAAAATGAGCCCATCCCGTCGTACATTCCAGGTACAAGCAGCCCATCATTCATCAGCTCACCTTTCCGGGAGATGATGCGTGAAGTAAAACCCTTTGGCAAACTCAGGGTGTCGCCTGCTTTGTGGTAGAGCGGTCCAAAACCTACTCCAGCATCTGAAGGACCAAATATATCCATGGCTGCATTGGCAGCGAAATTGTTCAGGCCAATAAAGCCTAAACTTACTAAATTAGTATTTTTTATAAAACTTCTTCTCGAGTTGTCCATATCAGACAAATTTAGCCATATTACATTAAGTTAATATTAATTCCTATTTCCCAGGGTCGTTTTCGATGTGTTGAAATTTTAGAAATTCCCCGCTATCCCAATAACCCCTTTTGAAAACGATCATATCCTGTTGCACCTGGAAAAAGCCACAGCCACGCAGTCCGTTAGGATCTTTCCATTCTAATATTGCCCATTCCCCGTCTTCAAATATATTTTCCGGAATACAGACCATTTCAGCAGCTGCAAACTCTGCAACGAACCTTTCCCTAATTGCGGCTTTCCCTACCACCGGCTCAAATACGACCTGGTGGTTCACGGCATTATCGGCATATAAGGCAGAAAGCATATCCACATCTGCTTTATTGAAAGCATCTATCCATTGTACTAAAATATCTTTTGGTTTCATTTGTTTAACTTTTATATCCTTTGCCTACTATTTTGCAGTTGCTGTCAACAATTCGCATTCGAAATTGTAGGTACCCGAACCAATATCAAATCTATTGCTTTTTTTCCTGGCTTCATTGCTGATGCTTTCAGGCAGGACGACAGTTGCACGGGCATTCGGCGGCACCGACACTTCCAATTTGAACCAGCCATTCTCAATTCTCCAGGAAGATAAAACCCGTCCATACGGCGTATTTAAAGTCCCTGAAGCACTGCTGATCCCTTTACCCGGTTTTGGGCAAATGACCATGTTTTTATACCCTGGAGCAGCAGGATCAGAATTGATCCCTGCAATGTTCCTGTACATCCAGTCGCCAATTGCACCATACGCATAATGATTGTAAGAATTCATATCCGGAGTCTGGAAAGTTCCATTGGGCTTAATTCCGTCCCAGCGCTCCCAGATGGTTGTAGCACCCATTTTCACCGGGTACAGCCAGGAAGGATAATTTTCCTGCATCAACAGTTGATACGCAATATCCGTATGCCCAAAACGGGTGAGCACGTGGCACAGGTATGGCGTACCTAAAAATCCGGTGGTAAGATGATGACCATACCTTTTAATGTTTTCGACCAAACGACCTGCTGTCGATGCCCTTAACTCCTCAGGAATCATATCAAACTGCAGTGCCAACACATAGGCGGTCTGTGTATCCGACACCAATCTGCCTGTACTGGTCATGTATTCCTTTACAAAAGAACTTTTGAGCTCGCGAAGTAGCGCGGAATACTTGTCCACATCTTCTTCCTTACCGAGCACCCTGGCCGCGTTAATCAACAATTGCGTTGAATGGGCGTAAAAAGTCTGGGCGATAAGGTATTTATCTGTCACTGCCGCCCTGCCATCGTTGTCATCATCCGGTCGGTAGAACAACCAATCGCCAAAATGGAATCCGGTATTCCATAAATGATCTTTGGCCTTTGCGGTCATATAGCCCACCCACATCTTCATACTTTCATATTGTACTTCCAGCAGACGCTTATCGCCATACGCTACATACATATCCCATGGAATGATGGTTGCTGCATCGGCCCATCCGGCAGAACCGCCATCATTTGCACCGAGGACATTGGGAATCACGTGCGGAACGGAGCCGTCGCTCAGTTGGTCGGCCGCCAGATCCCTTAACCACTTGCTAAAAAAGCCCGCTACATCCATATTGTACGCCGCTGTATTGGCAAAAGCCTGTGCATCGCCAGTCCAGCCCAGCCGTTCATCCCGCTGCGGACAATCTGTGGGAACATCAACAAAGTTACCTTTCTGACCCCATTCAATGTTGTGCTGCAACTGGTTGATCAGCGGATTTGAAGTAGTGAAACTACCAGATCTTTTCATGTCTGAATAAAGGGCAACTGCGTTGAGGTCGTCCAAACTTAGTTCTCCCGGATAACCTTCTATCATCACATACCGAAAACCCTGGAAAGTAAAATGGGGTTCGAAAGTTTGCGCTTGCTCTTCCTTTAGGATATAAGTATTCTGTGCTTTTGCCGATCTCAAGTTCAACGTATAAAAGTTTCCGTCCTTGTCGAGCACTTCCGCATGGCTTAACCTGATCGTTGTGCCGGCAGGCCCCTTAGCTTTCAGCATGACCCAACCCACAAGGTTCTGCCCAAAGTCCGCTACAAGCTCCCCCTTTGGCGTTTTAAAAATCTTCAAGGCCTTAAATTGTTCCTGTTTCTTCACCATCGGCCCGGTCGTCGCAATCAGTTTTGTGCTTCCTTTATCCACAATGGATACTTTGTTCCAGGAATTATCCACGGTATACCCACCTGTGGTCCAACCCAATTTTTCCAGCCGCGCGTCATAAACCTCTCCATCGTAAATGTCGGAGGCGAGAATAGGACCATAAGAAAACTTCCAGCTGTCATCTGTATTCACCAATTCCCTGGTCCCATCCGTGTATTCGATCTCCAGCTGCATTAATAATTCCCTGGTATCACCATAAAATCTGCGCTGATTCGAAAAACCGATTCTACCTTTGTACCAGCCGTCTCCAAGTGTCACACCGGCAACATTACTCCCAGTCTTTAAATAAGGGATCAGGTCATAGACCTGGTATTGCAGGTGCTTTCCGTAGCTAGTCCAGCCCGGCGCAAAATAGCTATCACTTACTCGTTTCCCATTA
>JAPSHM010000195.1 GCA_031179845.1 Pedobacter sp. | reverse complement strand
CTAATTGAAAAACATGGCTTTAATAAGGACAACAGTTATGTAATGTTCATTCCTAATACTTACGAAATGTATTGGAATGTTAGCGCTGCTGAGTTCTTTAACAGGATGCTTACCGAATATGAGAAATTTTGGAATGATGAGCGCAAACAGAAAGCGGCAGCATTAAATCTTACACCAATACAGGTTGCCATTTTGGCCTCGATCGTTGATGCCGAAGCTTTGTATAATAAAGAAATGCCTGTGATTGCAGGACTCTATTTGAACCGTTTAAAAAAGGGCATCTTGCTTCAGGCGGATCCAACAGTGATCTTTGCAAATGATGATTTCACTGTGAAGCGTGTGACTTATTCACTATTGCGCGTAGATTCGAAATACAATACTTATAAATATGCAGGTTTGCCTCCGGGCCCAATTATGATGCCTAGCATTAGTGCGATCGACGCAGTATTGAACAGGGAGCAGAACGATTACATTTATATGTGTGCCAAGGAAGATTTCTCCGGCTATCACAACTTCGCAGTTACCCGTCAGGAACATGAGCGGAATGCAAATAAATACCGTGAAGCATTGAACAAACGTAACATTTTCAAATAGATGTATACACATCATACGAAGATCAGGGTGCGGTATGGTGAGACCGACCAGATGGGATATGTATATTATGGGAATTACGCTGAATATTACGAGGTTGCAAGGGTAGAAATGTTAAGGAGCCTTGGCATGGATTATGCAGCTATGGAAAGCAGTGGCGTGATGATGCCGGTCCTGGAATTGAACTGCAAGTACATTAAACCTGCATTGTACGATCAGGAAATCACCATTAAAACGACCATTCAGGACTTGCCGGGTGTCCGCATTCACTTTAAATACGAACTGTTTAACCCTGCGGAAGAACTGATCAACATTGGTAACACAACCCTGGTGTTTGTTGATATGGTGAAGAACCGGCCTTGTGCACCACCGGAGAGTTTCATGGAGAAAATAAGGGTGTTTTTTAATTAATATAGTAAATGGATTGGGTACATAAGCAGCTATTGAAGATCAGGATCTATAATTTATTTATAGACTGGACGAAAGTATGTATACTTCCTGGCTTTAGTCCCCTGCCCCTCTACACGGTTGCCACATTTTTTATCAAGGAAATCAGTAAGGATTCTTTGATCGATAAAGCATCTTCGCTGGCCTATAACTTTATGTTGGCGCTTTTTCCTGCTATTATATTTTTGTTTACGATGATCCCCTTTATTCCGAAGCGAATTGGCTTCCAGGAGCAGTTGATGGACTTCATTATACTCATCCTGCCGGCTGATGCTTATAAAGCTTTTGACACGACGCTAAATGAGATTGTGAACCAACAGAATGGTGGTTTGCTATCCTTTGGTTTTATCTTGTCTTTGGTTTTTGCCACGAATGGTGTGCATAGTCTCATGATGGCTTTTAATAAGTCCTCGTTGATCATTGAAACCCGAAGCTGGTTTAAACAAAGGATCGTTGCAGTTGTGCTTACTGTAATCATTGCCATGTCTGTAATTGTCTGTATTATCGCCATGGCGATTGGTGAATTTGCACTGAATTACATCAACAGTGAACTGAGCATAAAAGGGGATTTTATGGTTTACATGATCCAGCTGACCCGTTGGTCGTTGTTAGGCGTGTTGTATTTTGTGACGATTTCTGTTTTGTACCGATATGGTCCGGCACACGCCAAGAAGTGGCGCTTCTTTAGCGCGGGTTCCTGGTTGTCTACTATTCTCGCATTCATTACCATTTGGGGTTTTTCCTTTTACATCAACAATTTTAGTTCCTATAATAAGGTTTATGGATCGATCAGTGTTTTGATCGTGTTGATGATCTGGCTTTACCTGAATTCTTTGATCCTCTTGATCGGCTTTGAGCTGAATGCAAGTGTGGATCTGTCGAAAAGAAGTGTAAAAATTATCCGGCCGAACTTCAATATGTTCAAAAAACCGGCTGCTACGACTGATAATTCGGCAAAATAGAAAAAATTACCAGCTCATTTTTAAGTGCTTAACAATTAATTGTTAAATTATCTGAGGGTTAATTTGCAGAACCGAGACGTATTTGTACTTTTGCAGCGGAGAGTTGGCAGAGTGGTCGATTGCGGCAGTCTTGAAAACTGTTGACTTGTCAAAGGGTCCGCGGGTTCGAATCCCCCACTCTCCGCCAAAATGGTATCAAAACCAACGAAAAGCCTGCAAATCGTATGATTAGCAGGCCTTTTTGTTTTTAATAGTACCAATTTTCGCACGAATTCCGATCCTATAGGTGAGTGATTCGGTGAGTAAATTGAAAAATTGAAATGAATCACCGAATAGCGCGTAAAAACCTGACATTAAACATGTTGCAAGACTGAACATCTTGATTTCTAATGACAGCAAAGCTAAATCTGCATCGTCGATTCTAATGCTCTTTTATCTGCGATGCAGCTTTTGCCCGAAAATCGGGCTCGGGTTGTTCAATTTCAATCTTTAACATGATGAAAACTAATTTCAGCTTGGTCTTCTATATGAAGTAGCCAAAAAATTATCAAACAGGGGTTGCCCTATTTATCTTCGGATTACAGTGAATGGTGCCCGTTCAGAAGTTACCACTGGCCGTAGTTGTGAACCATCGCAATGGAATGCCATTTCTGGTCGGGGTAATGGTAAAAAAGATGAAATGAAATCCTTTAATGCTTATCTGGATAACCTGCAAAACAAGGTATTTGAAGCACATTGGCAGTTAACTGAAAAAGCTGAGCCCATCACTGCCCAAAGGTTGCGGTACTGCCTAGACCATGTATATGGTTTATTTGAGATTAAGGCAACTCGCCTAAAATTTGAATTGTCTCATCAATAGATTGAATCTTTTTGAATTTAGAATCTTTGAAAGCTGTGTGTAAAGTGAAATTGCTCAACTTGATATATCCATTACCGTTAGTGCTTAACTTCTTAAAAGATAGATTTATGCTAATAGAATCAGACTCTTTAAAGACAGGAGTGGCGTCGTTTGGTTTAAATTGAGCTTTAAAGATAAATGACCTTTGTGCTTGGGGACCAAGCATATAATTAGTGTAGTACCGAGTGTCATAATAACGATTCCCATAGGGCGGTGCCATATATTCGGGCACTTTTTCAAAAAGTAAGATCAAATCACATTTTACTTCTACGTTGTTTAAGGAAACAGATACACTGTCAACATTGAAGGTACTATCTTCAGATGCGATATTATTAAGATGAAATTCTATCCAGTAAACCTGTTCGTTGAAATACTTGTATATTCTCGAAACGTGATCTAACGATATCAAGCCGTTCGTAAGTTGGCTTGAGACCTTAATTTCGTCTACATGCATTATATGTCCTATATCAAATATACCATCAGCTTTTTTAGCAATGTTATCTAAAAAAAGGGCCTGCTTTGAGCGCTCCTTATTGAAAAAAAAGACAAAGGCCGCGACAACTATGATGAGTACGACTATTGCTATGGTAACAATGGACATAAATGCAATATAAGAAAATAAATATATAATATGGTTTAAATATCCCAGACAAGGCGTTTTTTGGGAATCAAGTAAAAAGAGACTGATCAACACTGATTTTCAGAAAACAGTGTCTGATCCACAAAAGGTTGGTAACATGTGCTCAAATTTTTCAGGGTCCAACCCATTTCGCCATATTCGATCTGTTATCGATACCCCTATCAAATCTGCTCAAAACGTCTTTGACGCCCTCCTTTTAATCGCTAATTTATGGGCTGAATAGTCACCAGTAAATTAATTTATCAAATAACACAATATCTAGGCTTGATAACGTCTTTATATATGAGAGCGTTAATTTAAATGAAGCGGGAATGGTCGGAGATCATTCCCGCTTTCTTATTTATTCATACTCATATTTGAAAGTTGAATATTCGCCTTTATAAACTATGGTTTTATATGCATCAGGAAACTTATCCCTAAGTTCTAATTTTAATTTGTCGTTTTTAAGATTGTAGTGCCTTTTATTTAGAAAACCTACCGTTCTTATTGTTGGATGCTCTAAAATTGGTTTGAGATTACCATCGTGTTTGATTTGACTTGTTATCAAACCCTTAACAGCTGCGAAGTGAGTAAACGATGATATCTCAATCTGCATTTGCAAATGCTGACACATCTTTTCCAATTTCGGCTCTTTTCTTATCTGATTTTTCAAGACTGCCGCTCGATTTAAAATCCTCAAATAGCCATATCTATGATGGATTTTTATACCCAAACCATTATTTTTCTCCGGGCAAGGGTTTTTGCAGGCCGCAAATGCGCGCCGGGCAAAATACCTTTACATGTGGGACTTACAGACATCGTTTCATTTATTTAAATGACAGTCGATCCAATAATCTTGCTCTCAAATTCGCTTTTTGCTGGGGTCGTCCATATCACCAACATCCTCCCACAATGGAGTTTTATCTGATAATGCGGTTTTCACCTGAATTGGGGCACGCCCCTTTAATGAACTGTGTGATCTCAGTCAATTATATTGATTGCCATTGTGAAAGTAGGTTGGGCAGTTCGGGGTCGTTAATATCAACCGTAGAATAAAATTCGTCGAGATCCGTCCGTTGTGTTCTTTCAACTTTTCCGTTAAGATAAGTTGACCCAGCTTAATGGGCGGAAATTTAATACCACATTCCCATTACCAGAATTTCCACCAGGGTTTTGAAAATTTAGTCTGCCCAAAATATTCCCGAAATACATCGTGCAGGTCAGCTATCAAGTTATTTTCAGATTTGAACCCCTTAATATATTTATCATTTCCAATTAAAGCCCTGGACCATTTCAGAAACCTATTCTTAATAATATTTTTGTCTTTATTTTTTTCTTCCTCACTAACAAAATGAAATCCAAAAGGGTGTTGATGTAATGTCCTTTTAAAAAATGAGATAATCGTATCTGTAAAACTTGCAGAGGATAGTCTTACATTCTCATCCCCCTCATCAGGAAATTCTTCAAAAATCCAGACCTCAGGATCATCTTTTTCGTTCAAGTAAAAAAACGTAAAATATTGATATCGATAGTGAGAGATTGGAAAAATCGGCTTATCTAGTTTAAAGTTAGTGCTTGTAATAACCTTCTTGGCGAATTCTTGAATGTCATCAAAATCCTTATATGAAAATTGCTCACCATCAAAAAAATGGAACAAAAACTTTCTGCCAAAACTTTTCAAATACATTTTGTAGGCCAAAGGCAGTATTCCATATTGGTGCTCAACAGATTGGATTTCTTCATCAGTACATCCTTGAACATCATTCTCTTTTTCAATATCCAATTCAATAATAAAACGCTTTACTTCATCAAAGAAGTCTTTATAGAGATCAATCATTCCAGTCCCTTATTTTCTAATTCCCATTTCTTGATATGCATGTACCTCGCAGAAGGCTAGCTCTTGAAGCGATATTTCGCCACATCCCGCCCAGATGCATTTCGTTGTTGAATTTCCTCTTGTTTTAAGCAACAGGTTAATCTGTAATTCACTTGAATTGTAATTAACCCAGTCATTTAAACTTTCTAATTGAACAAAAAATTGCACTTGATATTTGTCCGGCTTATCTAGTCTCCAGTAAGCTTTATCAATTTTATGCTGGTAAAGCTCATAGAATCCGTATTGATCGATAAGGTTAAAATCGATAGCTATCTGATCCAAAATCCCTTGGTCTACGTAATATATCTTTTCACTAAATACATTCACATTCTTTTTCACCATAAATTTCTATTATCATTCTTTTGAATCAGTTACTTTAATTGAGAGGTTTGCTAGTTTTAGGATTTTAAATTCTGCCACCATACTTTTTAAGCATTTCCTAATGAGTCATAAGCTTCGAAAACTATGTGTTAAACTTTGTGCAATTTATATAAACCAAGCGAAAGAAGTGAGTTCGAAAAGTAAACTGCTATCTTAGTGTTTTTCTTAATCTTATGACAAACGAACTAACTGAGGAAGAATTTAAGAATACATTCGACAATAGGATGATCAATGTAACCGACTCGGCGGAACCTATTCTAGATATCTGGCCATATGTTAGACAGCTCAATGAACAAGGCATCATTGCCGACTCAACCCTAAATGGTGAACTGGTCGAATATGTTTACCGTACTAATGCGTCGACATTTGACCATGTCCTGCTTTGCGGTCTTAGATCTAACAAATATGTTGTAATGGTAATTGATTTAAGCAGTTGCTCGATAACTGGACACTATCTTTTAGATCTAAATTCCGAATATGGCATCTGACTACTACACACTTTATAGAGTACCGATGCCTTACCGACTGAGCCCCTGATCTAGCCCCTTCCGCTTTCTTCTTCTTCTTTTTTCTGCTTCTTCAACCGGATTTATTCCTGAGCCGGGAGTATAAACGGGTGCATCTGAATATGCTGATACCGAAATGACAGTGACCATGATGGATTTTTATACCGCAAAGGAAACAGATAAAACGGAGCCACGAGCGCCCAACTCTCCAGCCTAGAAATCTATTAACATATCACGATTTCGGGCTTACGCACAAATATTTTTTCCAAACGTTTTTTGTAGTTTGTTAATTTAAAGAAGCGATCAGAAAAGATCGCTTCTTTAAATTGTAATAAAATATCTACTTGATTTATGATAACAGATCAAATGGTTAAACAGACTAAAACTGTTGTTTATGGGCAACCACTAGTGCTGACATTTGCATAGCTGCCAGAACCTGAGACAGCAACACCATCATTAGTGCATCCCGCTAAAACTGCGCAATTTACAACGTTTTCCAGCCAGATGCCTATACCGCTGCCATTCACGATTTGGCAGTTTTTTAATCTAGAATTATTGCTGCCCGATAGCACGAAATATCCACGGCCGCATTCAGTAGCATACAGCATATCTGTGGTAATATTACTACAACTATTAGCTAAGCGTAAACCTGCGTAACCACCGCCTAAATTACAGCGGTAGGCATTAACCGTTCCAAGAGTTCCGTTAATGGTCTTATTGAGGAGCACCCCGCATTCACCCATGTTTCTGGCAACAATTCCGTATCCCAAAAAACCATCTACACCGTAAGTTTCGAGTCCATGGCTGCTACCGTTTTCGAATCTGCAATCCTGGATGTGCACGTTATGCACCCAACGCCCCTCTTCGTAGGGGCGGCTTGGATGGCTGTCGATTCGGATACCTATGCTGCCTCCGTAAATCCTAACATTCTGAATGCGGACGTCACTCGCCCGGCTGGTGCGTATACCCATTCCTGAAGTATTGTTGTTCAATACCATATCGTAGATTTGAATCCCGCCTGAACCATCTCTAAAAAACCCATACCCGCCGTGGGTCTTGTTAAAGGTAACGTTATGACAATACAGTTTTAGGCCGGGTTGGAGATTTATCTGAGCGGCTAA
>JAPSHM010000019.1:20746-27180 GCA_031179845.1 Pedobacter sp. | reverse complement strand
TATGCAAAACAGCACACTAAACAAAGAAATTTTAAATGACCTTATTGAAAACAATACCGACAGAGTTGCTGGTTATCAGAAAGCATTGGAAGAACTGAGCCCTGAGGATTCAGATTTGAAATCCTTATTTGTGGAAATGGTTAGACAAAGTCACAGGCACAAAGCAGATTTGGTACGGGAAGTTCAGGTTTTAGGGGGAGACCCTGAATCAGGTACTACCAATCAAGGTAAAGTTTATCGTGCCTGGATGGACATCAAAGCAATATTTACTGGCCATGACAGGGAAACGATTTTAAATAATTGTGAGTTTGGAGAAGATGCCGCTCAAAAATCATATAACATGGCATTAGAAACTGAGGGTCTTTCTGCACATTTAAAGTCGTTAATTTCAACGCAAAAGGCGGAATTGAAGATTTCTCATGACCAGATCAAAGCGTTGAGAGATACAGTTAGTTAGTCGCGCGCAAGCGGATATCTGCCTAACTAAAATAATTTAATTCTTTTTTGGGGGATTATTAGATAAGTTGCCGTTTAGCCCAGCTAAGCGGCAACCATCTAAAATTTATTTGATTATAGTAAAGTTATTAGATTGGCCGATCGGCCGGTGAAACACCCCAGGTTTTGGACGGTTGATTGCCCATATAGAGCACCAATTCTCCGCCATCAACAATTGCCGAGTGCTGCAAATAGGATTTAGTATACTTCCTCCCGTTTAACTCGACAGCTTGAATATATTTGTTATCTCTGCTGTTATCGACTACCTTGATGTGGAATTTTTTGCCTTGTGGCAGATCAATGATTGCATCATCAATTACCGGTGAGCCGAAAACATAAACAGCGTTTGCCGGATTAACCGGGTAAAAGCCCATTGCAGAGAATACATACCAGGCCGACATCTGTCCAAGGTCTTCATTGCCACACAATCCATCCGGTTTAACCGTATATAAAGAATCAGTCACTTTACGCACTACATCTGCAGTTTTCCAGGGTTGTCCTGCAAAAGCGTATAGATAAGAAATGTGATGATTCGGCTCATTTCCCTGTGCATATTGGCCAATTAAACCACTGATATCAGGAGAACTTCCAGAGGTCATTTCTGAACTCATACTAAACAGGGAATCCAACTTTTTTGTAAAAGGCAAATCTCCACCGAATAAGGCGATCAGCCCATGAGGGTCTTGTGGCACAAGCCAGGTGTATTGCCAGGCGTTACCCTCTGTATAATCATCTTCCCTGTGTTTTGAAGCTACTGGATCGAAAGGGGTCCGCCAGCTGCCATCTTCCAATTTCCCACGCATGAATTGCGTTTTCTGATCGAAGTATGCACTATATAGTTTGGAACGTTTGCTGAAATATTCAAAGTCTTTTTCTTTTCCCATGGCTTTTGCCATCTGGGCTATACACCAGTCGTCGATAGCATATTCCAACCCTTTGGCGACAGATTCAATCACTTTATCCGCAGGAATATATTTGAGTTGCTGTGCGTAGTTTATCCCTTCTGTTTGTTGCATGGCACTATGTTTTGCTGCCTCGTAAGCAAGCTCAACATCAAATCCCCGGAATCCTTTCAGGTAAGCATCCGCAATGATCGGAACTGCATGATAGCCGATCATCGTATTCGTTTCATTCCCCATCAGATGCCAGACCGGTAACTTCCCCTGCTGTTTATAGATGGCCAGGAAAGAATTGATGACATCTGATACTTTATCAGGCTGAACTATGGTAAATAAAGGATGATAGGCTCGGTAGGTGTCCCACAAGGAAAAGGTAGTGTAGTTGTTAAAATTCGCTTTAGGATACACTTTCTTATCGGTTCCACGATAATCGCCATTCGCATCATTGAACAGCGAAGGGGCAAACATGGTGTGATACATGGCTGTATAGAACTTTTTCTTCGTCTCTGCATCCGCTTCAATCCTAATCTTGTTGAGCTCCCGGTTCCATTTCTGATCGGCTACTACTACTACCTGTTTGAAATCCCATCCTGGAATTTCTGTTTGGATGTTGGCCAATGCATTATCATAGCTAACTGGAGAAAGGCCTACTTTAAGTTTCAATAGGTTTCCTTTTATCTTATTAAATTTAAGAAATGTCCTTACTTTTTCAGCCTTCAAAAAGCTTCCACCTTTGGCGTGTTTTACAGCAGTACTGTCGTACAGCACTAAATCTTTAAGTGGTTGAGAAAGCTTAATGGCAAAAAACAAACGTTGATCGTCTGCCCAGCCTTTCGAGAAACGGTATCCAACCAAGGTAGTTGGGTTTAACAGTTTCACATAGGTATCAACCGGTTTGTCCCAGCCGAGGCCGGCTGCCAGGTCGAGCATGACATGCGGATCTTTGTGGTCCTTAGGAAACGTATACTGGTGGAATCCTACCCGCTCGGATGCTGTTAGCTCCGCACGGATCTTGTGCTTTTGCAGTTGCACGCTATAATAACCTGCCTTGCTGATCTCCTCGTCATGGGAAAAAAGCGACACATAATCTCCAGCTACTGATCCGGTTGCAGGCATCATCAAAATATCATTCAAATCACCTATTCCAGTTCCGCTGAGATGTGTATGCGAAAAGCCAGTAATTGTATTGCTGACATAATTGTAACCACTGCACCAGTCCCAACCACCAAAAACATTTGAGGGTCCAAGCTGCACTGCGCCGAAAGGTACATTAGCACCCACGAACACATGTCCGTGGGCTGCTGAACCGATAAGCGGGTCGACAAATTCAGTTGGTTTCTTTTGGGCAAAAATTGCCGTAGTCAAAAATGTTAATAGATATATTACGCTCAGTCTCTTTATCATCCCCGTGTTATTATTGTATTTTTTGTTTTATTGTTTTACACAACAATTTGTGTAATGTTATTAATGTCCTCCGGGCGTTGGTTTGTCCAGATCTGCAGTTTTGAATTTCCTGAGACAGAATACCCCGTACCAGGCCACGTAAACATAACATGCAGCTGGCAGCAGGAACGACAGCTGAATTCCAATGAAGTCGGCCAGACTACCTTGTAAAAGCGGGATCAACGCTCCACCAAGAATGGCCATTACCAACAGTGATGAACCCTGGCTTTTGTATTCTCCCAAACCCGAAATGGAAAGGGTAAAAATGTTAGACCACATGATGGAGTTAAACAATCCGATTCCCAACAGGCACCACATGGATAATGCACCTCCTGTAAATACTGTGATCAGTAATAAGGCAATATTTACGGTCGCAAAAATACTTAGCATCAAGGCAGGTGCAGATTTGCCAATGCTGAATCCTACCAGGTTGATTGCAATGAAGACCAGGAACCACTGCATTTGTGCAAAATTAAGGTCGACTATAGTATATAGGAGCGCAAATAGCCCGGCACAAACTAAAACCATATACAACAATTTTTTCGTTGCACTAAGGGTATCGTTCATGCTGATCGCGCCAAGGAACCTGCCGATCATCGCACCACCCCAATATAAAGCCAGATAATTTTTAGCAACGCTTTCCGAAAGACCCATGATGTTATCCTGCTCCAGGAAACTGATCATGAAGCTACCTATGGTAACTTCTGCTCCGACGTAAAAAAAGATACCAAAGATACCACCTTTCAACTGCGGAAAACGCAAGGCACCCAGACCGTCCATCCCCTCTTCTTCCGTTTTGAAATCAGGTAGTTTTACTTTCCAGATAAAAAAGGTCAACAAGACAAAGATCCCTGCAAAAATAAGGTAGGGCATTTTGGTTGCATCGGCCGAAAGCTGACCGTCTGCCGCAAAAAAATGAAAGATCAGGTAACCGCCAAGTATTGGTGCGATGGTGGTACCGAAAGAGTTGAAGGCTTGTACCAGGTTCAATCGTCCTGATGCTGTGCTTTCTTTTCCCAGCAGCGAAACATAAGGATTGGCAGTAATCTGTAAAAGTGTAAAGCCAAGGCCCAGGATAAAAAAGGCAGCAAGGAACAAACCGTATACAGAAAGTGCTGCGGCGGGATAGAACATCAGACAGCCGAAGGCGGAAATCATCAAGCCCAACAGCAGTCCATTCTTATAGCCGATCTTATTGATTGGATCACCTTTGATATAGGATATAAGAAAGTAGATCAACGAGCCAATGAAATAGGCGCCGAAAAAACAAAACTGAACCAACATGGCTTCCAGATAGCTTAATACGAACAGGCTTTTCAGGTGTGGGATTAAGATATCATTCATACAGGTAATGAAACCCCACATGAAAAACAGGAAAGTAAGGGAAATCAGGGGCGTTGTATAGTTTTGCGCGGCCCGGGCATTTGCTGGTTGATCTGCTGTCTGCATCGTTTAGTTTTTAAGAGTTAAATTTATAATGGTCATATTGCCAATTTCAGGGTTTTGACATTCCAGCCATACACTTCGATACTTACTGGTATGTCTTTTTGCTCCGGAAATTCAATGGTGATTGTTTTTTCTTCACCGGGTAGGGCTGTTATATAGTTGTCTGAGAAAAAGGCAGGTAAAATACGCTCACCTGTTTTCGAGTTGATCAGGGCGATGCGATTGAAAAAGGCAACCGGGTTTTTCGGGTCATTCTTCAAACTTACTTCGATCTTACCCTCTGCCAATTTACGTGCTCCGATCTTGAGGTCTGCCGACTTCATGTTCTGTAGCCCTGTGAAGTTTCCATCCTGTCCTGGCATCCAATACAGGTTTTCACTCAATACTTTTTGTTTGGCATCAAGTAATTTCAGCAGTACAAACGCACCGTCCTTAGCTTTTAACTGTTTCAAAGCATCATTAACGGCGAATGTCCTTTGCGCAACTGAGGGGCCAATCTCTGTGAAAGCCTGAATTTGCTGTTGCTGCTTGCCGTCCATATCGTACAAGGTAGCCTGTACCATTACATTTCGCTGAACAGCGAAACCATTGTTGACCACAGTTACCATACTATCCAAAGGATTCATCATAATGTGCAATGGTTCTGCACCTTTACGGGTTCCGTAAAGGCAGGCATTTACATCCAGGTAATAGTCGTACATCTGCCCGCGCATAGAAGTCCATGGGTTCTGTGTTTTCCAGATGATAGTCCCGGTGTACCAGTCCCACATATGTGCTGAAAAGCCTTCCATCAACGAACGATACTGCGTGTAATTCACCAATTGTGCTTTCATTGCAAAGTCCTTAGCGTCTTTTGCTTTTCCGTATGGATCGATGTGATGATCGTAAGGAATATATTTGTGATAGGCCCAGACAGAATCTGGCTCTTTGCCATTTTGTGGGGCAATCATGTTTTTCTCCGGAATAAAGCGTTGAAGGGAAGCATAATCGCCAACTCCTACAGATCCGACTTCAGAGTTATACGGATAGGTCTTGAACGACCAGAATATTTTGGGATCTTGAATGGTATACGGTCCATCGCCATTTCCGCCAAGAAAGTTATATGACATGTCGTTGGAATTCGAATAGTCGAAGAAATACCGTGTTCCATCCAGCTTCGGAAGAATTTCTTCTTTAAGTGGAAATAAGATATCATCGGGTGGGGTGATCTCGTTACCACCACACCAGAAGGCTAATGAAGGATGGTTTCTAATCATCTTAATCTGATCGGCTGCGGCAGTAAGCACCAATTGATGATCGTCAGGATATTGCCGGCGCGTCCACTGGTCGTCCTTTTTCAACGGGTCCATCCACTTGCCATGGGTATCTCCGGCAAACCAGAAATCCTGGAATACCAACATTCCGTATTTGTCGCAGGCTTCATAGAATTCAGGTCGCTCAATGATTGCCCCACCCCAGATGCGGATCAGGTTGAGGTTCATGTCCCGATGAAAGCGCACTTCAGCGTCATACCGTTCGTCTGAAAAGCGCAGCATGGCATCTGAAATGACCCAGTTGCCTCCTTTAATAAAGATCTTTTGGCCGTTAACCAGGTTTTCCCTGCTTCGGGTGCGCTCATTCCATTTGGTGCTGATTTCTCTAACGCCAAATTTCAGGTTCTCTTTGTCTGCTGTTTTTCCTGAAACCTCTACGAAGGTAAAATCAATACTATACAGCGGCTGTGCCCCGTAACCACTCGGCCACCAAAGTTTTGGATTTTTAAGCTCCAGATCTGGCAACTGAACTGTCTTTTTCTCGCCGGCTTTAAGCTGTACCGCGGTTTTCACAACCTTTCCCTCAAGGGTATATTGCAAAAATCCATTTACAGTTTTATTTAACGGGTTCTCAATTTCACAGGAAGTACGAATAAGCGCTGGCTCCTGCTTGCCTTCTGGCATGCGTTTGCCCGGAACCAGCGTTACGATATGCGGATTTTCAAGATTCACTCCGCTTGTTTTTTCTATAAATACTTTATCCCAGATTCCCGTGTTACGGTCCCTGATTGGTTGGATCCAGTCCCAACCTGCAGTGTAGGGTGTGGTTAGTCCTTTGGCAATGGTTCCATCGCCACCCTGTCCGCCGTTTGGTTCGCCTGGAAAATCGGGTGGGTAG
>JAPSHM010000019.1:0-20736 GCA_031179845.1 Pedobacter sp. | reverse complement strand
GTGGGTAGATTAAGATCGCCAACCTGTTTTTCCCATTTGCTGCCAAAAGGGAAGTAATGTTATACTGTTGGCGTAAGTGCATGCCCACATGGGTTTTCGCATTGACTTTTTTACCATTCAGGAATATTTCACTTTTATAATTTACCCCGCGTAATTTCAACCAGATCTGTTCACCAGGTTTTGCGCTTTCCTCGAAAGATTTTACAAACCAATACGTATAATGATCCCCACCGGTATCATACACATCTTTGATCTGTTTGTTGTTCATTCCATAGAAAGGATCGGGAACTTTATTGTTGTTTAACAAGGTAGTCAGCACGGTTCCAGGAACTGTTGCCGGCATCCATCCGGTGAGTTCCTCATTTGCTTTTGATAGTGCATCGCCAGCTATACGAACTTCATTTAAGGGTTTGCACTGCCAACCCGAATTGAGTTCATATCTGTTTTGCGAAAAAACGAAGTTTGAAGCAAAGGTTAATAAAAATACTAATATGAGTTTATTCATTTGATGATCAATTTGTGTGTGGAAATTAGGGTTTAACTGAAAGCGTTTCCTTCAACTGTAACTCGCGACTGGAAGAACCTATGATAATTCTAAAGTCGCCAGGTTCTATCACTGATTTCATTTCTGCATTCAGCATTTCAAACATATCGGGAGTAATTTCAAACGAGACTTCTTTGGTTTCTCCTGCCTTCAGCCTGATGCGTTTAAATCCTTTCAACTCGAGAACTGGTCTGGCAACGCTCGCCAGCATATCTCTGATATAGAGTTGCGCCACTTCATCGCCCTCACGGTTGCCTGTGTTTTGCAAGGTGAAACTTGCCGTTATTTTTTCAGTTGCATTAATTTCCTTTTTGCTCAATTTAAGATTTCTATATTCAAATGTAGTATAACTTAATCCGAATCCAAAGGGGAACAGTGGCTCGCCGCTTAAATTGTTATAGTCATCACCGCGGCCAGTTGGCTTGTGATTGTATACCAGCGGTAATTGAGATTCATGAACAGGATATGTAATTGGCAAGCGGCCGGCGGGGTTATAATCGCCAAATAGCGTCTGCGCTACTGCGTTTCCACCTTCTTCACCAGGATACCAGATGTTCAATACTGCCGCAGCATCATTGAACCAGTTGCTCATTGTAATGGCACTACCGCCAACCAATAAGACCACTACAGGCTTTCCTGTTTTTTCCATCGCCTGAATCAGTTGTTCCTGGTTACCAGGTAAACTTAGATAGGCGCGATCCAGAAACTCACCTTCTTTTATTCCGGCGGCAACTAGGATCACATCGGCACTTTCTGCCAGCTTAATTGCTGCTGCAAGTTCAGTTTCCTGGTTATCGGGCACTTCGTAGTTCCATACCAGTTTGATGAATGCATTGCCTTTGGTTTCTTTGAATTCAACACGAACCTTATAGGCTTTGTCTTTATCGAAATCAAAAGGAACTACGCGCGTATGGTAGGATCTTTTTTCCCATTGGTCGATCAGCAATTTGCCGTCAAGATATAAACGATAACCATCATTCCCTTCCAGACCAATCTGGTAGGTGCCCGATTTCGGCGCGCTGATGGTACCGGTCCATTTAACAGCGTAATGATCTTTGGCCAACTGTTTATCGGGAGCCCCAAGTGTCCACATGAAGTCCACTTTTTTATCAATTCTGCTGACAACCGGACTACCTGTGAGTGTTAAGTTATCGAAGTAACTGCCCAACAGGCCACTTGCTGTATCAGATTTTAAATAACGTTGTTCAACAGGTACATATAACACGGGGGTACGGCTACTGCCTTTACTGTATTGCACATTGATCTTACTGCCTGCGCGTTTTTTCAAACCATCCAGGATACTTACTTTGCCGTTGCCGGTTCCACTGTAACCGCCCAGACGTGCTTCAATGGCATCCTCTCCAAGCAGCAGAATATTATTTACATTTTTAAGCGGCAATACCGATTTGTCATTTTTCAACAGCACGAAGGACTGCAATGCCGCCTCACGGGCAATGGTTTTATTTTGCAGATTGGTCAATGATTTCCTGGCTTCGCTTTCAGATACATAAGGGTTCTCAAAAAGGCCCAATTGAAATTTAGCTCTCAATACCCTTGAAACCGCATCATCGATACGCTCCTGAGCAATTGACCCATCAAGAAACGGCGGAATGAACAATTTATAGTGATCATATTCTATTTGGAAGATGACATCCAATCCGGCAGTAATGGCCTGAGTTGTTGCATCCGCATAACCATTACTGGTATAATGCAATACATTTCCACCACCTACAGCACCTGCATCGGAGATCACAAAGCCTTTGAAGCCCCATTCATTTTTCAATTTTTGGGTAAGCAACCAGTGGTTCGAGGTGGCTGGCGTACCATCGATTGAGTTGTAAGCGGTCATGAGCGATCTGCTCTTTCCCTTTTGTAAGGTTGCTTTGAACGGGGGAAAATGAATCTCCTCCATCAGACGATCATTATAATTGATTGGATAACTGTCGCGACCACCATCGCCAACATTGGCTACAAAGTGCTTTGGGGTGGTGATGATATTGCGTGACTCAAATGCGTTTACAAACGCAAGTCCCATTTGTGAAGTAAGAAAGGGATCTTCACCGTACGTTTCTTCCGTACGTCCCCAGCGTACATCAGCTGCGATGTTGATCACAGGTGTCAAGATATCGCGGATACCCCTGATGCTTGCTTCAGTTGCGATAGCTCCGGCAACTTTGCTCATCATAACGGTATCAAAGCTGGCAGCCAGGCCGATGGCTTGCGGAAAAGCCGTAGCTCCCTGTCTCACCAATCCATGCAAAGCTTCATCAAAAGCAATTATTGGGATGCCTAATCTGGTTTCATTTACGAAATATCTTTGTATGCCGTTTATCTTTTTTGCAAGTGACCAGGCATCTTCCTTTGTGGTATTGTAGCTAAGCATTTGCCCCGCTTCTCCTCCACCCTGGGAAACAGCGCCAACCTGTAAGCCGAAAATTCCGTTTTTGAAACGGTCCTTATCTGATCCATCCAGGTCTCCAGGAATCATATATAACTGCCAAAACTTTTCTTCCGGTGTCATCCTCGACAGGAGGTCTTTAACACGTGCCTCGATATCGGCTTTTGGATTTTTATATAAGGGTTGAGTCGGCTGTTGTTTTCCCCCTTTTTTGTCTTGGTTCTGTTTGGTTTGCGCGTTCGTGCTGCCAGGAATAAATAATGACAGACATAAAATAGGAATAAGTAAAAATTTAACCACTACACACTTCATCGAGTAATATTAAAGGTCTATAAAAATTATTTGGCAGGTTTGAATTCGAAAGCTAAGGCAATGTTAGCAGCAGCTACAGAAACATTGGCTGGTAAATCAATTGTGGTTGTTTCGCCTTCCTGTTTCCACTTCATATTTTTTCCTGTTGAGATCAGCGTAATTTTACTTCCTTTTTTTGGGTTGTTCCCTGTCCAGCTGATGGTCCTTGATTGTTCTTTATCTGCATCAAGACAATGTATAGCGTAGCGGGTTTTGCCATCTTTGCTTTGTGTAAACCAGGTGTTGCCATCGTGGTAATTTTTTGTGATCCGGGTACCATAAACTGCTTTTCCGTTTAGGCTGGTCCACTTACCAATCTCATTTAGTTTTGCGGTAACTTCCTCCGGGAAGGTGCCATCTGGTTTTGGCCCTACACCTAAGAGTAAACTGCCTCCTTTGGCCGCCACTTCTACGAGCGTATGGATCACTTTTGAAGGTGATTTATATTGATCGTTTGGAACAAAGCCCCAGGCACCACCTAATGTCATACAGCTTTCCCATGGATGGGCCAGTTGTGCTTCTGGTACTTTTTGTTCAGGGGTCTGATAATTCTCATAAGGACCATGTACCGTCCTGTCGACCATCAACAACCCCGGCTGCGCTTTGCGCGCGTTTTCTGCGATTTTAGGCATATCGATGTCCTGGCTCCATTTTGGAATTTCTGCTCCCCAGGAAAGCACTTCGGCATTGATCGATTCCAAAGGCCTTACCCATCCACCATCTAACCATAGAATATCGATTTTTCCATAATTGTTCATCAACTCGCCGATTTGATTATGGGTATACTCTTTGAATTTATTCCATCTCCATGGGTTTTTCCTGATGTCGTAGTTGTTGTTCCTATTGGGTGTGGCATATTTAGACCACCAGTAATATTGGGAATGCCAGTCGGGCTTTGAAAAATAGGCACCGATCATAAATCCTTCCTTGCGGAAAGCATCGAACACAAATTTTGCCACATCCGCTTTGGGATGAGCTGCAAATGGTCCGGCAGATATTTTAAAGACTGAATGTTTGGTATCAAACATACTGAAGCCATCGTGGTGCTTAGTGGTAAACACCAGATAACGCATTCCAGCGGCTGCGCCTGCTTTTGCCCATTGCTCAGGATTGAACTTTACCGGGTTAAATACTTTGCTCTGGTCCCAGTACCATTGTTTGTAATCATTGTAAGTGATGTTGCTGTCGCGCTCAATCCAATCTTCAGAACATATTTGCCACGATTCAATTATTCCGGGTACTGCATACAGTCCCCAATGGATGATCATTCCGAATTTCTGATCCTGCCATTTATCTAATTTTTGTCTTACCAGTGGATCTTTTGG
This sequence comes from Pedobacter sp., assembly GCA_031179845.1. Taxonomy (GTDB): domain Bacteria; phylum Bacteroidota; class Bacteroidia; order Sphingobacteriales; family Sphingobacteriaceae; genus Pedobacter. The sequence continues at coordinate 16,118 of JAPSHM010000019.1, read as the reverse complement.
CCATTCGTAAGCAGTTGATTGATGATGAACACCGTTATCCTGCGCACTTGTCCTGCTAAAAATCCCCATCAGCAAGATTACAATTAACATCATTCTCGTTTTCATCAGCATATCGTTTTTTATTGGCGATGAAGGATGTAGCGTCTATCACATTGGAAAGTGGCAGGCTTTACAATTTCATCGGTTTCATTTATGATTAAGTTTTATAAACCTGGATTTCTCCAGCTTCTTTGCAGTAAATTTAAGGCACTGCCGGGCCTGTTATAAAATTGTCCTGGCTGCAGGAGCAACCAGGACAATTATCTATGTTATAATGTGAACCATTGAGCCAAGGTTTATGGCTGCCAGAATATTTTGGTAGTCCGCGTATCCTTAGCCTGAACTGCCTGATAATTGGCAGCGTTGTTAGACTTCTCAACTGAAGGATACATCAACCTGGTAGGTGGCAAAGTATAACCTGCCAAAGTAGCGGGCACAAAGGTAAGCGCAGGGATACCTGTCCGCCTTACTTCAGCCCATGCATGCTGCGCTTGCAATACACCATAGTGCAACCATTTTTGCGTACCTATCAAAGTTAATTTCTCGGCAGCTGTTCCTGTATAGGCAATACTTGATGTTAGGACAAAGTCATTTACTTCGGCTGGCGACGGTTTGATTTCCTTTTTACCGCTACTAATACTGTTCAGGTAATAGTAGAAAGATATCGATTGAGCTACAGCAGTTTCATACGCTGTTTGCGCTGCGGCTGTTGATCCCCAACGCTCCTGCGCTTCTGCTTTAAGGAAATTTACTTCGGACGCAGTAACAACCAAACCAGGAAGCGCTGCATTCATCCATATTGTTGCAGAATCGATGATCGAATATTTGCTGAATTCAGCTGTTACCTGCGCTTCTGTGAACGTAATCGGCATTGCCCTATAAGTTGGGTTTGGAGTGAAAACTTCATCCTCAGTAACACCAAATTTATCGAAAAGTACGGGAATTCGTGGGTCATTCGAAGGGTTCATCACTTTATTCAGCATGTAATCCGACGCATAATAACTAGGTAATTCACGGAACGCATCGGTGAGGCTATTTGTATTGGTAGTCAATGGCCGCAACAAAATATCACTGGTTGCTGGATTATAGTCCTTCACATTGTTTCCATCTACTAAGGGGTATTGTGCTGGGTTGTTCAGCATTTCAAGAACTGCCGGACGAGCTGTAGCTTCATATTTTGTAGATATCCTCATCAATAAGCGAAGGCGAACCGAATTTGCATATCTTCTCCATTTATCTAGACTGCCGCTATTTAAGATGTCATATTTATTGAAATCAGAAGTGGTAGCAGCTGTAGCAAAGTACTTTGAAGCTTCGTCCAGACCCTGGATAAACGACGTGTAAAGCGCTTCTTGCTCATCAAACTTAGGCAGCTTTACAGTGTTGGTTGTTGGTAAACTTCCAGCTTCAGAAAAAGGGATGTCGCCGAAATTATCTACCATTTGGGCAGCCTGATCGTAAAGAACAACCTTAGCAGCTTCCATGAAGATCGCATTCCTGGCTTTTTCATCTTCAGGCATGGCGGCATAGGCTACTTCCATAGCTCTGTACATCCCCATTACACCTGGTGCATAGAAATCTTTCCAGTAATCGTTTGTATAACCATCGATTTGTTGGTACATACCGGTAGTTGGATTAAAAAAAGCAGTTTGAGCATAGACCGCGGAGTGCGTCAGTAAAAATGTACGTAGGTTCCAGTAGGAAGGCCGAACCCTGTCATTATGAATTAAATCGGCAAAGTACCCCGGAATACTTGCTGCATCTGTAGATTCAGGGTTAACAAATTTGTCTTCCAAAGATTTCTTACAACCACTAAATACCAATGTAATTAGGAGAAGAGATAAGGATGTTTTTATGATTAGATGTTTCATTTTCTTTAATTTTTATGCATTACCGCAATTAGAAATTAGCATTCAAGGAGAAACCGAAGCTTCTTGTCGCTGCAGTTGTACCCATGTCAATACCTTGAGAATACCACATGTTACCAACTGGCGATTCAGGGTCAAGATTTTCAATAGTTCTCCAGAAATAGAATAGATTTCTTCCGATTAGTGAAAGTCTAAGATTGTTCATCCCGATCTTCTTAGATAAAGCGTTATCAAAGGTATAACCAATTACCGCTTCACGCATCTTGATGAAACTGTTATCATAAACTGCTCCTTTTTCGTTCCAGGCATCATTACCCCAGTAGAAAGTTCCCATATAGTAAGCACCGGCGTCCAGATGTTTGGTGTTTGGAAGTCCTGTATTTTCATTTACACCCTCAAGTGTAACTCCAGTATCACGATATTCGAGTGTGCTTTCGTATTGACCGGCTCCTGTTGCGTATTTCATTGGTGGAGACACCAGTTGCCCACCAAAACGGTAGTCGACTGTGAAATCGAGTGTCCATTTCTTATAGTTGAAGCTATTGGTCAAACCGCCGATAGCTTTCGGCATGATGTTACCGACCTTTTCATACCGGGTTTTATCCATTACATACAAACCTTCATCATTGATCAGTAGATCACCATTGGCATTTGTAGCGCGGGGATACACGTAAATGTTTCCAAGCAACTCACCTGGTTTTGCGCTTATGCGGATCGAGCTTTGTTCCTGCTCAACGAATACAAGTTCAGGAACACTGCCGTTCAAAAAGTCTAACTTTGCTGTGTTTCTGGATATATTTAATCTTGTTCTCCATGTAAAGTCAGGGGTTTGAATTGGCGTTCCATTTAAGGAAAGTTCAAGACCTTTATTTGAAATCTGTCCAACGTTAACGATTTGATTATTTGCTCCGGTTGAAGGCGAAGTCGTTAAACTTAAAATCTGATCTTCTATGTGATTAGAATAATAAGTGAAATCCAGACCAAATCGGTTTTTAGCAAATCTTAACTCTGTTCCAAATTCCGTTTCATACTTACGCTCCGGTTTAAGGCTTAGGTTGCCATAGTTTCCAGGCAGAGTTAAAGAGGGTACAGAACCATTAACCGTTTGTATTGGCGTTTGATTGTAAGCAATATTTGCACTATAAATTGGTGCATCGTTACCTACGATACCATAGGATGCCCTGATCTTACCAAAACTTAGGAAGGCAGGCATTTTGAACGCATCACTGAATACGAAACCAGAGTTAAGTGACATGTATTGGTAATTGTTGTTTTGCGGAGGCAAAGAAGAAGAATATTCTGACCTTCCAGTTGCCTCTAAAAACAGGAAGTTTTTATAGGAAATGTTGGCTATACCCAGGTAAGCATACTTTAGCAATTCTTGTCTTCTGGTCTTACTGCCTAGAGAATTATCCAGGATACCAACTGAGTTTGAAAGTGCGAACCAGTTTTCACTGATCAGACCCTGAGTGGTACCTGTAAACTGATCTGTATAACTTTCAGATCTTGATTGGAAACCGCCGGTCAGGGAGAAATCAATATCTGATGTTAACTTATCGGTATAGGTTAATAAGGCATCACCGTAAGTAATGGCATAGTTTCCTTTTGCAGTACTATATGCTCCAGTGCTGTTGCCACCTGCATTATACCGGGTAGCGTATTCATTGTAACGTTTATCTTCCGCTCCCAACGAAGTAAAGTCATTTCCTATCCTTCCTCTAAGTTTTAATTTAGGAATGATGTCATAGGTTAAAGTTGCACTAGACATTAATCGGTTTTCAGTTTCATCGTAGCTATTTCTATATTGGTTCCAGAAATAATCCAATAAACCGCCACCATTCATGTTATAAATGAAAGCACCGGGCCGACCGCTTGAAAGCGGTGAATACTTATAACCATCTGGAGTAGAATACAAAGATTTCCACATATTAATGTCCTCGGCACGGTTTAAGAAACCAGTATAGGAGGCCAAAACGTTGCCCATTAATCCAGAGCGGTTATGGGTTGTTGTGTTTATGTAATTTACAACAATATCGGCAGTCAATTTGTCGCTTAATTTTAATGAACTATTAATACCGAAAGTATTGCGTTGTTGTTTACTACCAGGAGTGGTAGATTTGTAATCCATACGGGTAGCAGAAACACGGTAGCTCAACTTATCAGTTTGATTTGAGATACTAAGATTTGCATTGGAGTTGTATCCTGAATCAAAAATATCAGCATAATTATCTTTCTTAGCTGTGAAAGGTCTGATTTGTCCGTCCCACCATTTCACATCCCTACCATCTAATCTTGGCCCGAAGTTACCCCATGAGCTCCACCATGGACGAACTCCACCTGGCGCAGTCGCATCTGTAAGCCACCCTTCTGGGTTTCCTGCAGTAGCCTGGTTTGTTTCAATATCATAACCAGGACCGTATACATTCTGAAACTTTGGAAGAAAAGCAGCGTTTTCAACAGAACCTGTATAATTGAAAGCTATTCCAAGTCCTTGTCCTTTAGTACCCTTTTTCGTGGTGATCACAATGACACCGCTAGCCGCATCAGAACCGTAAAGCGCACTTGCACTGGCCCCTTTCAATATCGTGAAAGTTTCAATGTCCGCTGGATTAATATCGAGCATACCATTTCCTTTAATACGATCGTTACTCCACATGGCCTGAGCACCAGCATTACCGAGTCCTCCAGTATTATTTGCGCCAGCTGGACCTTCCTGCTGATCGTTACGGATCACTACACCATCTACTACATATAATGGCTGGCGGTTATTCATGATTGAGTTGATACCTCTGATCTGAACATTTACCGCACTACTAGCACCCCCTGGAGCACTTGTTACCTTTACACCTGCAGCTTTTCCATATAGAGCAGTACCAAAATTCGTTGCTCCGGCTTGTGTAATTTCCTTGGCCGTGACTGTACTTACAGAATAACCAAGAGATTTCTCCTGTCTTTTGATACCTAGTGCTGTTACCACTACTTCATTCAGACTGGTGTCGTCTTCTTGAAGTACAATATTGATCGAAGAAGCCGCACCCACAGTTGCTTCCTGCGCTTTGTAGCCAATATAACTAAAAACGAGTACGCTTCCTTCTGGTGCTGATATCACATATCTGCCAGTTGCATCCGTGCTTACACCTGTTTTAGTGCCTTTTACCAGAACGCTGACTGCTGGGATAGGTGATCCTGTCGCATCCTTTACGGTTCCCGAAATGTTCTTTTGTGCATAGGCCGCTATTGTTAAAAGGCTTAACAATAGAGCACTTAAGCATCGGGAGTAGATTTTCTTCATCTTGATTAAGTTTATAGTTAAATATTTAGGTTAATTGGGTAGATTCTTCTAATTGTTCGAATTTGCTGTGTTCTACGACAAGACTTGCCGCGGCAAGTAATTCCGCATTTCCTGCCAATTCTGATAATATTATATTTGTTTGATCTGCAATTCTGGGAATACAAAATTCATTAACCGCCTGTTGTATTGGCGGCAAAAGTATTTTACCCGCTATTGCGCCTCTTCCACTTAGGATGATACATTCCGGATTCATGATATGAATCAGCGTAGCTAAACCTTTTCCCATAAGAAAAGCAGCCTCAGAAAGTATAGAAACTGCAAGCGGATCATGATTTTTAGCAGCTTCTAAAAAAAGTTCACCTCCGTTCCGGGTTGTGTCTTTGAATAATTCAGTCAGACTAGATGCAGCGCCGTTTGCGATCTCATCCTTTGCGCGCCTTGTCATGACCAATAGCGAGGTATCAACTTCTAAACATCCGCGCTTGCCACAGGAACATAAGTTATTGCTGTTAGATAATGGGATATGACTAAGTTCTCCGGCGTAACCGCTGTTTCCCCTGTACAATTTTCCATTGATGATCATCCCCAAACCAGTTCCCCAGCCGATATTTGCAACCATTACATCGCGTTTACCTATGGCTGCGCCGAAATGCAGTTCTGCCAGTGCGATCAGGCTTGAATCGTTATCCATTAACACTGGAAGCCCAAGTTTGATCGTCAGGTATTTTCCAAGATGCTTTGTATTTTTAGTCCTGAGGTGTGAATGATTGACCCCATGCTCAGCGTCAATAAACCCTGGAATTCCGATGCCAACACCCAATAGGTTTTTGAACTCAATTCCAGAAGCCTTGATGTGTTGGTCGATAAATGAAATCAGTTGATCAACAGCTTCGTCTTCCCCAGGTAATGCCAACTCGATAGTTTGAATGGGATACACCATGTTACGGGCCAGGTCATAGATCGACAATCTGGAAGTGAACTGGTCCATCGCTACCGAGACGATGTATTTTTGAATTTCTGGATTGAGCAAAAACAGAGAAGCCCGTCTACCTCCTGTTGATGGTGCGAGTCCTTGTTCCGTAATATATCCTTCTGTAACCAATCCGTTAACAACCTTAGTGATCAATGGTAAACTTTTAGCCGTTAATTTACTTAACTGAGTAAGTGACAGCGGGTTCTTATAATAAAGTCGCTTGATAATATCCGCTTTAAGAAGTTGACCCTTTTCTATTGTCATCAGTTCTTTGGTTAGTAGTATTAACAAACTTAATAATTAATAAGAATACTTCATTAATCTTTTTAAATTATTTAATAAGAATAGGGATGTTTTATTAAGTTCAATGTATTTCTAAACAAGCTAAAAATTGCACTGTTTGAATTAAATTATTGTTGAAACTGTAATAAAATGCGTAAAACAGAAATGGAGCAGGGAATAGCCCACGCTCCATTTTAACCGCTTTTTTAAGAATTTATATCAGTTTTTTCCAAACGCAGTTGACAAATACAACCGGATGTTCCTGAATTCTGTATTAATTCTATGTTATTTTCTAAAATAAATACACCAAACTTTGAAGATTTATGTCAACTTTCCCAAATGCCTAATAAGGTAATTTGCTGATAACAGAAATTTAACAAGAAGCCCGTTTACCTCAACTTATTCAAATACTACCGTCTTGTTTTGATAGACAAATACACGGTCGTTGAGTACCAACCGCAGGGCTTTTGCCAGCACGGCCGTTTCAATTTCCTTTCCTGACCTCACCATATCTGATGCGGTGAAAGAATGGTTGACAGGAATGATCTGCTGGGCAATAATTGGCCCTTCATCCAGATCATCTGTTACGAAATGTGCCGTGGCACCGATCAGTTTAACGCCTCTTTCAAAGGCTTGCCTGTAGGGATTGGCACCTGCGAAAGCAGGTAAAAAGGAGTGGTGGATATTGATGATCTTGCTCGGAAAATTGGCTACAAAAGCGGGAGACAAGATCCGCATGAATTTGGCCAGCACAATATAATCTGGATTGTAGGATTGAATTTTCCTGATGATGTTCTGTTCCGAAATCTCTTTATCCTCCTCATAGGCGATCATGACAAAAGGGATCTCAAAACGGTCGCAAATCTTCTGCAATAAGGCATGGTTTCCGATTACACAAAGGACCGCAGCACCGAGTGTGCCGAAACTATTGCGGATCAATATATCTGCCAGGCAATGGTATTCCTTTGTGACCATCACAACAATTTTTTTATCCGGAACCGGATTCACCTGGATAATGGCACCATCAGGAAGAATCTGTTGCATCTTATCTTCCAGCTGAGCTTCATCGCCTAACCCGTCTACTTCCAGGCGCATAAAAAACCGTTCGCCCGCTTTATCTACATGCTCGCGCATAGAAATAATATTCAGCTGAGCTTCTGAAAGTATTCGGGAAATGTCTGCCACAAGGCCTACCCTATCCCTGCATTGGATGATAATGATCATTTAGATGTAACTATAAATAAAAAAGCAAGATAACAATATCTGGTTATGATATTAATTCTAATTTTGAAAAACAATCGTTGCATTATAAAAAGTCATGCCAGTTCTTCCAATCAAAAAAGCCGCTCCTCTACTGGTTATCTTAGCCTTTGGAGTAGTTTACATCGTTTGGGGCTCCACTTACTTTTTCATTCAAAAAGCGCTTGCTGGCTTTCCACCATTCTTCCTGGGCGCTTTCCGCTTTCTGGCAGCTGGTTTTTTATTAATTGCCTGGTGCAAGATAAGAGGAGAAAAAATATTCGATAAAAAAAGTATTAGGCATGCTGCGATTGCCGGCATACTGATGCTGGGTGTCGGAAACGGGCTGGTCATCTGGGTAGAGCAATTTATTCCCAGTGGATTGGTTGCCATTCTTGTTTCCTCTGCCGCAATGTGGTTTGTAATTTTAGACAAGCCAAAATGGAAGGAAAATTTTAAAAACACTTCGACCATAGCCGGCTTAATCATTGGATTTATCGGAGTAGTTCTGCTATTCGCTGAACAGATGATGCAGACCCTCAACGGCGATCAGAACAATATGCAGGTGATCGGAATAGGATTGCTCTTACTTGCTCCGATCGGCTGGGCTGCGGGCTCTCTCTATTCAAAGTCTAATTCTACCGATAGGGTTTCTGTATCTGTAAATACATCCTGGCAAATGATTGCCGCAGGCCTTGCTTTTATTCCCGGCACCATCATCACATCGGAGTTCAAAGAATTTAATTTTAATGAAGTCAGCGTTGACGCCTGGCTGTCGATGCTTTACCTGGTGATATTTGGTTCTATTGCAGCTTTTAGCGCCTATGTTTGGTTGCTATCTGTTCGGCCTGCTACACAGGTGAGCACTTATGCTTACGTAAACCCGGTGGTTGCCGTGCTGTTGAGCCTATTTTTTACTAATGAGAAGATAACGCTGATCCAGATCTTCGGGTTAGTGGTGATCCTTGGTAGTGTGTTGTTGATCAATCTGGCCAAATACCGGAAAGAAAAGCAAGAAATACAGCAATCTATTCGAAATAGTTGAGCGTTGTGAAGCCGCCTTGTTTCAAGTACTCGTCTTTTTTCATCAGGTGAAGATCTGATTGAATCATTTCCTGCACCAAGGATGGAAGATCATATTTAGGGGTCCATCCCAACTTCGTATTGGCCTTGGTTGGATCACCGAGTAATAGGTCGACCTCTGTAGGGCGGAAATATTTTTCATCTACCTGCACAACGATGGTACCTGGTTTCAGATTCGCATCATTTAAACCCAGCTTTGTTACCATCTCCTGATCTACATCAATAATCACTCCGCGCTCATGTTCATTTTTTCCACTGAACTCAACTTCAATCCCCAATTCTGCAAAGCTCATTTTAACAAAATCCCTTACCGTGGTTGTAATTCCGGTAGCGATTACATAATCCTCGGCTACGTCTTGCTGCAGAATAAGCCACATCGCTTCGATATAGTCCTTAGCGTGTCCCCAATCCCTTTGAGCCGACAAATTTCCGAGGTATAGGCAACTCTGCAAACCCAACGCAATTTTGCAGGCGGCACGGGTGATTTTACGGGTAACGAATGTTTCTCCTCTTAGCGGACTTTCATGATTGAATAGAATACCGTTGCAGGCATACATCTTATAAGCTTCGCGATAATTTACAGTGATCCAGTAGCCATACATCTTAGCTACCGCATATGGCGAGCGCGGATAAAATGGCGTAGTTTCACTTTGTGGTACAGCTTGTACCAATCCATAAAGCTCAGATGTTGACGCCTGGTAGATTTTCGTCTTTTTCTCCATACCCAAAATGCGTATGGCTTCCAGTAACCTTAGCGTGCCAATCCCATCAGCATTGGCCGTATATTCCGGCATTTCAAAGCTCACTTGCACATGGCTCATCGCCGCCAGATTGTAGATCTCGTCCGGCTGCGTTTCCTGAATGATCCGGATAAGGTTAGTTGAATCGGTTAGATCACCGTAATGCAACTTAAACCGCACACCCTGCTCATGCTGATCCTGGTATAGATGATCAACCCTGTCGGTATTGAATGATGAAGCTCTTCTTTTCAAACCATGTACAAAATATCCTTTCTTCAGCAGGAATTCTGCCAGATAAGCACCATCCTGCCCTGTAACGCCAGTTATTAAAGCTACTTTCATCGATATAATTTTTCTAATTTAAACCGTAAACTTACGGATTTGTTTATTTTTGTTACAATCTTGCATCTGCAAAGCTACGATCAATAAACGATTTGGTGTCAAAAATAATCGCCCCATTGCTTTTATAACTCGCATAATCAAGGTTTAAAAATTCATTGTGCGCTACGGCAATAATGATCGCTTTGTAATCTGCGGCATCTGGATGTTGCTCCAGCGCTATGCCATATTCGTCCTGCACTTCAGTCGGAATTGCCCAGGGATCATACACGTGAACGTCCATGCCAAATTGCTGTAGCTCTGTATAAATATCTACAACTTTCGTATTCCGGATATCAGGGCAATTTTCTTTAAATGCAAACCCTAAAATAAGCGCTTTTTCTCCTTTAACGGAGGATCCTTTGGCGATTAGCATTTTCACCACTTTACTGGCTACGAAAACACCCATATTTTCATTAACCCTTCTTCCGGAAAGTATGACCTGAGGTGTATATCCCAATGCATTCGATTTATGTGCCAGGTAGTAAGGGTCGACGCCAATACAATGTCCTCCAACCAATCCAGGCTTATATTTCAAAAAGTTCCACTTTGTGCCTGCAGCAGCAATAACATCGGCGGTATCAATTTCCATTTTATCGAAGATCAACGCCAATTCATTAACGAAGGAAATGTTCACATCCCGCTGTGCGTTTTCTATTGCCTTTGAGGCTTCTGCAACTTTAATACTTGGGGCTTTGTGCGTTCCCGCTGTAATGATACTGCCATATAACGCATCAACCCAATTGGCCACTTCAGGTGTAGAGCCTGAGGTAACTTTCATGATCTTGGTTAAGGTATTTACTTTATCGCCTGGATTGATTCTTTCTGGCGAATATCCACAGTAAAAATCGACATTATACCTCAGTCCGGAATATTGCTCTAAAACAGGCACGCAATCTTCTTCAGTACATCCCGGATAAACAGTAGATTCATAGATAACAACATCGCCTTTGGACAAGTACGGGGCCAGCATTTTGGTAGCGCCAAGTAGTGGTTTCAAATCCGGGGCCTTGAACTGATCGATTGGCGTTGGAACCGTTACAATATATACGTTACAGTCCCTCAATAGGCTAGCATCCGATGAGAGTTCCAAACCATTCCCCAACACATTTACCAGCGCGGTTAAATCGGCCTCTTTGGTACTGTCGATGTTGGCAGAAAGTTCCTTTATTCTGTTTTCGTTGATATCAAAACCAAGCACGTTGTATTGTTTGGCAAATTCTATAGCTAAAGGCAGGCCTACGTAACCTAAACCTATGATCGCAATGTGTGGCTTATTTGCTGCTGACATGGGCGCAAACATACGAAATTTACCTGCGATTTATAAGGGCATTGTAATATGCGAAACTATAACCGTAAAGGGCTATACCAGGTTAAAGCGTCTAAAATTTCCGTGATGGAGAACTTTGCCCCACAAACAAATTCATCTGCGGCACCATAATAAATGGTTAATTCATCCCCATTCACCAGGTGGCCATTCGTAAAGACTACATGTCCGAAGAAGCCTGTCAGTTCATAGTTTTCTGTGGGGACCATAATGGGTTCATCTGTTCTGGCCAATACCAGTGATGGGTCTTCCAGATCCAGCAGGAAAGCGCCCAGACAGTATCGGTGTCCTGCATTAGCGCCATGATAAATTTCCAGCCAACCCTGCTCCGTTTTGATTGGGGCCGCCCCGGCTCCTACTCTCGCGCTGTCCCAGCTATTTCTTCGGGTGGTGACAATACATTTGTGCTTGCCCCAATAGATGCCATCGGGAGACTGCGCAATCCAAATGAAGTTACCCCCGATATTAACGCTGCTTGGCCGATGCAAAGCATAGAAGTTTCCGTTGATCTTTTCTTCAAAAATTGCGCAATCCTTATTGTGTGGGGGAATGATTATGCCTTCCGATGAAAAATGTTTCCAATCGGTCGTCTTTTTCAAGCTTACACAGACGCCAAGTTCTGAAACTGCCGTATAGGTTAAATAATAGGTGCCATCTAATAGCGTAACGCGGCAATCTTCAATACCGAAGGCTTCCTGTACATTCTCCCCGTCCAAACGCGGATAACCTTCCGGTTCGTAGAAATTAATGCCGTCATCGCTGCAAACCAGGCGTAGGTGCGACAGCGTGGTGAGGTAATCCATGCCCTGATATTTGACTTTTCTCGGATCATCTGCATTCAATTCCGGATCGTCTACTGATATTTCGATGATTTCAATGCCATTTGGCCGCAATACAGGGAAGGAAATAACTCCCGGCTTTTGTCTCGGCCTTTCTGCAACCCGTACCAAAAGCCAGATTTTATCCTGAAAGGTAAATACGCCAGGATTGAGCAGGCAGGTGATCTGTAGCCCAGGCCTGCTTGGTGTCAGATCAGCGGGCGATAACAGCGGATTCTGAACAAAACGCTTCGCAATATCTGTGGTCATAGTCAAGAGATAGATATTATCAAATTAATCAACTTACAGTATAACCAGTATCTTGCCTGAATGTTCTGGACTGTTAAAATTTACCTTTAGAACAACTGGTACGGCCGTCCTCTTTAAACTCATTTTACGGGTGATCGTATTGTTTAATTAGCTGAAGGATAAGTGCCGGAGAAATCACAAGTGTACTTGCTCTACTGTAGCGTGCTATATTTATTCCATAAAAGTGTCCTTTGGCGTCAAATACAGGTCCGCCGCACTGTTCTGGGGTCAACGTTGCGTCATGAGAAAACACCTTAATAAACCCGTCACGCCTAAGACTTTTCCCACCTGAGAAATTTTCAGCAGGATGGTTGAAACTGACTTGAGGCATTGTTCCTAAGGTAACTTCCTTAGTGAGTAAAGTATCTTTTAGACGCAGATTATTGTTTCGCCTGATTTTTAAAGTTATTTTATCTCCTGGCCAATATTTCTGGTAGACGTTAATAAAATCGCCTGGCTGATCTATAATCACTTTTTCAATCTCAACAATATCGTCACCTGACTCTAGTCCCCCTTTACTGGCGGGAGAATCGGGATCCATTCCAGCTAATCTAAGTCTGCCATCTTCAAAGCTGATTCCAGCTCCAAGATATCCTGCATTGATCCTTTTTGGCAATGCAAATTCCCCGCTGCCGACAACACTGATTTTATAAGCGTTGTCGGACTGCGGAGAGATTAGAAATTCTCCCTGATGATTAGGTTTCAACTCATCGGGATTTAGCGCTGTGATCTTTATTCCTCCCTTTAATTTAGCGGCGATCGAAAGTAAAACCAGGTCATTATTTTTGTCGCGGGCAACAACCGTTGTAGCAATCTCTTTACCACGGAACGCTATGACCGGGTCTTGCCCGACCAAAGAACTTTTGCTTACTATATAATTGCGATCTTTAAAGCCACTTTTTACTGGAGAACCATAAGACCGGAACAGGCTAGCCTGCACTTTATGTACTTTGCCATCCAGCTTGCTTTTGATCAGGTAAACAGCTCCCTTCAGGTTATCTGCGTTTTTTCGGAACTTTGATACCAGCGTTTGCAATTCCGGTACTCCAATAAGCTCCGAAGCTAATGGATCCGCACCAATCTCATCTTCTGAAACGGGAAGCGCACTATATGTTTCTGCTTTGTTTAATGCGGTCCAATATCTTCGGTAAAAATCAACTGGAACTTCAAAATTATCCTTTTCCGCGACGTCAATTGCACTATGCAAGCCAATCAACCGCCCATAGTAGTCAAACAAGGGACCTCCGGAATCTCCAGGTTCCATGATGCAGGTAGACGTAATGAAGCCGTATTTGTTCTGTACTTCTGCCACGTATCCAAAACGTACTGTAGGCAGGGGCTGGTTAAGACTTTCCGGATAGGCGATACTAACACATGGTTCGTATTTTTTTAGACTGGATGACCAGCCCATCTCTGCGAAGGGCCAGATTCCTGGTTCTATGATTTTCATCATGGCCACATCTGGAACTGAGGGGTTACCTTCTAGTGCTATTTCCCCCAATCCCCGGGCAAAATGCACCGATCCATTGGGAAACATGACCTTATAGGTAGCACCAGGCACATTTACATGGGCCGCAGTAAGGATGTGTCCGTCTGCACTGACAACAACGCCGCTAAATTGTCCACCAGTCCGGATTTGTTTTTCTATATCAAAACCCCACATTCTGACACTTGCTGCTGAAGCCTTTTGAATGGCTTTTTGTATCGTAATCCCTAAATGTTCCGGATCGAACTTTTGTGCGCTGACCTTGTTGCTTGTTCCTCCTATGATGAACAGTGCTGCGATCAGGGGTTTCAGTTTCAACATCAGTTAAATAGTTCTCCAAGCTTTTTATTTAACGCTTCGCCGATTAAATGGCTGCCAAGGATCTTTCCATCCGGGCTGATCAGGAAGTTAGCAGGGACGCCGGATATTCCGTACACTTTACGGGCATCACTTTCCCATCCTTTCAAATCAGATACCTGAGGCCAGGTTAGCCCATCCTTTTTGATCGCTTCCAGCCATTTCGCCTTATCATGATCGACAGAAACACCAAGAATCTCAAATCCCCTTTCTCTGAACAATGCGTATTGTTTCAATAAGTTCGGGCTTTCGGCTCTACACGGAGAACACCAGCTTGCCCAAAATTCAACCAACACATATTTGCCTTTAAAATCAGACAAGGAAACAAGCTTGCCGTTTACATCGTTTTGTGAAAACTCCGGGGCTTTAGCGCCAACTGCCGTCACCGTATGGGAATTCAAAATTTTATAGAGCCCCTGCCCGGTGTGGGATAACCTCAGTGGCGCACTAAGGTTGTTGAATAGCGGCAATGCTATTGCTGGTTTAACGTTATATCCGCTAACAGATTCAGATATTGCCTGTAGTGCAAACCAGGAGGCAGGATTATCCCTGGCAAACTCAAGCATCTTTTCACCCCTTGAAATGCGTAGTGCCTGTACTTTCTTATCGAGGATCTTGAAATAAGCAGTATCTTTTTGTTGCTCAGGAGTAGCCATTTTAAGCTGTACATTTGCATTGTGATGGACGGTCATTACTGTTGGACCAACTTCCTTTTCAAAATCTTTCATTTCCTGGTACACCATTGATCCTGTCCACTTTGCATTGTAAAGAGAATCTGCTGATTTGATTTGAATATGCTCCTTGCCAAAATTCACATATACAACATCTCCGGTTCCGGTAGCGTAAATTTCTTTATCCCTGATCCCTTCGCGGGAAAGTGTCATTCGTGAAGATGCAATACCAGCAATATTTCCTGCAAACTTAAATACACCATTTACCAGAGTTGCAGAGTCTGATTTACCCTCACCTTCGGAGCTGTAATCGATATAGATTTTCGCCGGTGCATTTAAGTTGCCAATTTTACCGGTGATGGTAAAATTGGGCGTTTGTGCCGCTGCGACAAAAGGCGCTATGGCGGCAATAAAGAATAGTTTTAGTTTCATATCGTGTGTAGTTTAATTTCTAGTGACCACATCAATCGGCGCTCCTGGAATCCCACTGACCGTTTTTGTGATGTTACCATTTTTACCAACGCTTACGTCTAGCATGTACATGCTTCCGTCAACACCAGTAGTTATCGTGTTGCCATCTTCACTTAATTTGAGCATGGATATCTTTTTGCCTTCAAACGACCCTTCAAGTTCCACTAAGCTTTCGTTGACTGGGTTGTACCTCCAAATCTTATCGTTTGATGTAAAGTACAGCACATTGAGGTTGTTGCGGACGAATTTAGAGTCGGCAGTTACCTTCGTAGAGCCTTTGAAGATCCGTTTATGTTCAGGGATAAGCTCCTTGTCTGTTCCGATGAGCTTATAGCTAAACTTCAGCTCGTAAGTGTTTCCATCGGCCTCTTTGAAATAAGCGAAAGAAGTGCCGGATTCCCCTGCTTTCATATAGATTAGATTCTCAAGACCAATAGCTTTTGGATTGAATATGGTCGTTTCTTTTACCAGGTAATTTGTTCCCAGGAAACTGCCATCTCCGCTGAAAATTACAAAAGCTTTAGCTTTTTGATCAAAACCGAAATAAAAGGAACTACCATGCGTAAAA
Organism: Pedobacter sp.; assembly: GCA_031179845.1. Taxonomy (GTDB): domain Bacteria; phylum Bacteroidota; class Bacteroidia; order Sphingobacteriales; family Sphingobacteriaceae; genus Pedobacter. Next base: position 217 of record JAPSHM010000019.1, on the reverse strand, counting down.
TGACTGGATAAGCTATAATTACCAGTTTGCTCATTAGCAAATTTACCATAATCAGGTGCAAAAGGTGCTGTACTTTGAATCCCGATAAACAGCTTGTTGTTGATCACACCGTTCGCAATTGTACCCATTAACGGTTCCAAATATCCAGGAGAGATTACAGAAGGCGGCAAGAAGAATTGCGACTTGAAACTATCTTTAAATAAGAGTGTATTTGCAT
>JAPSHM010000194.1 GCA_031179845.1 Pedobacter sp. | reverse complement strand
CACCTTCATTTAGATAACAGCGCTGCTCAACAGCTGTGGGGTCGCCTGCCTTGTAATGGGGTTATGTCCTTAATCTATTTCAAAAAAGGAGGCCGAACACAAAATATCATTCACAATTTAAAGTATAGAGGACGAAAAGACCTCGGTTATAAATTGGGTTTAATGATCGCTGAAAAGCTGCAAATGAACTCTGTTTATTTCGATATCGACCTAATTGTTCCAGTTCCATTGCACCGATCCAGAGAAAGCCAAAGAGGCTACAACCAAAGTCTTTACATCGCAAAAGGGATATCAAATCATTTAAATATAACTGTAGATTCTACCAGTTTGTTGCGCAGAAAAGCAACTGCAACTCAAACAAAAAAAGGCAGATATAATCGATTCGAGAATATGCTGGAAGTCTTCGCAGTTTTCAATCCGAACGAACTTAAAGGAAAGCATATTTTGCTTGTTGACGATGTAATTACAACGGGTGCTACATTAGAAGCGTGCGGAATTGCACTATTTAATGCTGGCATTAAGAAACTGAGTATAGCGACCGTGGCTTTTGCTGAATAACATTTTTAAAAGTTTTTTATCGAATTATATGAAATAAGACAAAAATTTAAAACAAAATCGGCGATTCATCGTTTATAAAATCGAGAGCGTTAATTTAGATGGTAAGGGTCGATATTTTTAAACAAAATATCGGCCCTTTACTTTTTTAGCGGTCAGTTATTGATGTAGTCGTGTTAAACAATCAATGAAATAAATGGAACGACAGCAAATCTTTGATCTCTTCCGGTTTAAATGGCTTCAATAGATGTCCATTCATTCCTGACTCTTTGAACTTACTAAATTCGTTATGAAGTGTAGAAGCTGTTAATGCGATGATGGGTATTGTCTTGAAATAATTTTCAGGTAAATCTCTGATAATACGCGTGGCTTCAAATCCATCAATTCCCGGCATTTTAATATCCATGAAGATTAGGTTATAGGTATTTTGTTTGACTTTTTCGATGGCTTCTTCACCATTGAAAGCCACATCTATTCCGACTCCAAGCTTCCCAAGTATCCTTTTTGCGATTATAACGTTGATTTCGTTGTCATCTACGATCAGGATCTGCTTGCCGGTAAAATTTACAGGCGGCACAACTATTGTAATTTCTTTCGGAATCGCAGGTGCCTCAGCAAACTTTAGTATAAAAGAAAACTTAGTGCCTTCACCTTCCTCACTTTGAACCTGAATATTGGAGTCATAAAGCTGTAACAACTTTTTTGTTATGGCCAGTCCTAATCCGGTGCCACCGTATTTTCTTGAAATATCTGGTTTGGCTTGAGTAAATGTCTCAAAAATATAGCTTAGTTTATCTTCTGGTATTCCAATCCCATTGTCAGCAACCTCGAAATAGATTTCGGCATTGTTTTCATGCCTGGTTATCAATTTCAACATCACTGTTACTTTACCGTTATCTGTAAATTTGATGGCATTTCCCAATAAGTTCATCAGAATTTGATAAAGCCTGGTTTTGTCTCCAAGAATTAATTCTGGAATTTGATCATCATACGACAATATCAATGCATTTCCCTTCTTATTTGCATTGATAGTCAACGATGTGACAATATCTGTAACCAATGACTTCAGCCTGAAGGCAATGAGTTCAAGCTTTAAATTTCCGGTCTCTATTTTCGTGAAATCAAGAATGTCGTTAATGATGTTAAGCAAATTCTCACCTGAGAACTTTAAAATGTTTAGATCTTCAATCTGACTGGACTTGGGATCATTATCCATCAACAAATGTGTTATTCCCAGTACAGCATTAAGCGGCGTTCTAATCTCATGGCTCATTACAGAAAGAAACATTTCTTTAGCTTCGCTAAGTTGAAGCGCCTGTTCTTTTGCTTCAACCATCTCCCATTCCACCTGTTTCCGTTGCGTAATATCAGTGATTAAATCAATCTGTCTTTCAAGTTTGCCTTTAGCATCTACAATTGGGGTATTTGAAATTGACAACCAGACCGTTGTACCGTCCTTTTTTCGTGCTTGAACCTCAATGGAGTAGGGTTCGTTGTTTTGTGACTTCAACCTTGACTCACCAATCAGCAATCTCTGTGCTGCATCATTGTCTATTGAGAGGATGTCACCCAACTTGTGCCCTTGAAGTTCATGTAAAGTGTAACCTGTAAGCTTTTCAAGAGACTGATTTACCCAAGTAGTATTACATTCAGGGTCAGATATATTTACCCCGGTATTTGTTTCACTGGCAACCAGCGACAATACCTGAAGTTCTTCCTCTACATTTTTCTTCTCTGTAATGTCAATGATGATTTCTACTTCTGTTTCGACTTCTCCCTTGTCATTGAAAACGACAGTATTATAAATGGAGAGCCATATGGGTCGTTTGTCTTTACGGTACGCAAGTAGATCAACTGTAAATGATTGGTTCATTTTGGTTAATTCTCTCGCTCGCGCCATCAACTCCATATCCGTTTTTGGGCCGGCAATCAGATCGCCCAGACGCTTTCCTTTGAGATCCTCAAGATTAAATCCCGTGATTTTTTCAAAAGCATCATTTACCCAGGTCACATGGTTATTGGCATCATTGATAACTACAGCATTATTTACCTTACTAGCTACAAACGACAGCTTCATCAGCTCATGCTCCACTCTTTTATTTTCAGTGATATCTCTGCCGTAGGCGTACCATCGGCCACTTTTAGCAACCATGGTCCAGCCTATCCAGCGGGTAATTCCCGTTTTACTTACAACCCGGAAATCAATGAGAAATTGTTCCTCTTTTTTAAGGAGCCCTCGACCTATAGTTCTTTTAATCTCCTTAACATCGCTACTATGGCAAAAGTCCCAAATATTTGATCCTGTTGCCTCAGCTACTGTGTATTCTAAAATATTGTTGACCGCATCATTAATAAACAACAGTTTGCCGTTCATGTCAATGATACAATGTATTTCGGGAGATATCGCGGATATATTTATCAGTTCTTCGAACTCCTGATTTTTAGCGACCAATTTTTCACTATTCCTTTTCAAGGAGAGATGAGTCATCACTTCCCGGGCGAGCGTTTCCAAGCCTTCTTTTTGATCAGTTGTGAACATTCTAGGCTTTACATCGAAAACACAAACTGCACCTAGTTTAAATCCATTTTCATCAATAAGTGCAGCACCGGCATAGGACCTTACCTTAGGGGCTTCTGTGACCAACGAAAACTCGTTAAACCTTTTATCGATCAGTGTATCATAAACTTCAAACACACCATCGCTATTGATGGTGTGTTCACAGAATGAAATATCACGTGGTAATTCATCAAGGGATAAACCGATTGATGATTTGTACCAGACCCTTTTTTCATCAACAAAGGAAAGGCATGCCATAGGTGTGGTGCAAACCAACGATGCTAGTTTTGTAATATTATCAAACAGATCTTCTTTCGGAGTATCGAGTATCCTATGCTCGCGCAATGCGCTTATACGATTACCTATTTGCGCTGTTGAATTTTCCGGTTTTGATAACATTTAGCATTTTTGTAGAGCCGCTATTTATATAATGGGAAACGGCTTACTAATTTGATCACTTTTTCCTTTACCTCTGCCAAATTGTTTTCATCTTCTGCATTGATCAAAACCTGATCGATGAGGTCAACAATTTCCTGCATCTCAGTTTCTTTGAAGCCTCTGGTTGTAATAGCAGCAGTACCTACTCTGATTCCTGAAGTAACAAATGGAGATTTATCATCAAAAGGAACCATATTTTTGTTTACCGTAATGTCTGCTTTTTCCAAGGCATTTTCAGCCAATTTGCCGGTAATGTTCTTGTTTCGCAGATCGATTAACATCAAATGATTATCTGTACCACCCGAGATAATGCCGTATCCTTTGGCCACAAAAGCTTGTGCCATCGCCTGAGCATTTGCCTGAACTTGTTTTATATATGCTAAATATTCGTCTGTCAGTGCTTCTCCAAAAGCGATCGCCTTAGCAGCTATGATGTGTTCTAATGGTCCACCTTGAGTTCCTGGGAAAACTGCCATATCCAAGACAGCAGACATCATCTTTGTCTCTCCTTTGGGAGTCTTCAATCCAAATGGGTTTTCAAAATCTTTGCCCATCATAATCATACCACCACGTGGACCTCTTAAAGTTTTGTGAGTTGTTGTGGTAACAATATGACAATGTGGAAGTGGGTTTTTTAATAGTCCACGTGCAATCAAACCAGCAGGATGAGAAATGTCAGCCATAAGTAATGCCCCAATTTTATCAGCTACACTTCGAACGAACTCATAATCCCATTCCCTTGAATAAGCTGAAGCACCCACAATTATCAGTTTTGGCCGCTCTGATAATGCAATTTCTTCAAGTTTAGCATAGTCTATTCTGCCATCTTCTTTTGTTACACCATAAAATAACGGATGATATAATTTTCCTGAAAAATTAACTGGTGAGCCGTGTGTAAGGTGTCCACCATGTGAAAGATCGAAACCAAGAATCTTGTCGCCCGGCTGTATCACTGCAAGCATAACTGCTGCGTTAGCCTGAGCACCCGAATGTGGTTGCACATTTACCCACTCAGCTCCAAAAAGCTGTTTTGCACGTTCTATCGCAAGGGCTTCGACTTTATCAACAACCTGACAACCTCCATAATATCGCTTACCGGGCAAGCCTTCAGCATACTTGTTCGTCAGGCATGATCCTGCAGCCTCCATCACCTGTTTGCTCACGAAGTTTTCAGAGGCAATCAGTTCCAGACCATTCTCCTGACGGTCCAATTCTTTGTCAATTAAATCAAAAATTAAATTATCTCTAGTCATTTATCGAAGTATATTTTTGTAAAATTAGCGATTTTCCTTCTTACTTTAATAACAAAATACCTTACTTTGTACTTTCTATCTACAAAGCCTGCATGGAAGATAATAATGGTCCGTTTTTACCCAACATAAATTATCCTGCTGATCTAAAGCAGTATAAGGAACAAGATTTAGAGCAAATCGCTCAAGAACTTCGTCAGCATATTATTGATGTTGTTAGTGTAAACGGGGGACATTTTTCGTCTAGTCTTGGCGTTGTTGAACTCACCGTAGCTTTACATTATGTGTTAAACACGCCATATGATAAATTGGTGTGGGATGTTGGTCATCAGGCTTATGGCCATAAAATATTAACTGGTAGAAAATCTGTTTTTCATACCAATCGCATCATCAATGGTATTAGTGGATTTCCAAAAATCAGCGAAAGTGAATATGACACTTTTGGTGTTGGTCACTCTTCCACATCAATCTCAGCAGCGCTAGGAATGGCTGTTGCATCCCACTATAAAGGAGAAACAGACCGACAACATGTGGCTGTAATTGGCGATGGTGCTATGACCGCGGGACTTGCATTTGAAGGATTGAACCATGCTGGAATTGAAAACTCAAATCTATTGGTGATCTTGAATGACAATTGCATGTCTATTGATCCGAATGTTGGAGCTTTGAAAGAATATCTTACCAATATTACCACTTCCAAATCATACAACCGTTTTAGAGAAGATATTTCACAAGTCCTATTTAAGCTTTCTGAACTTGGACCTAACGCCCACAAATTTGTAAAGAAAATAGAGAAAAGCATAAAAGGTACGTTGCTAAAACAGAGTAATTTATTTGAAGCCTTAAACTTTAGATATTTTGGCCCTGTCGACGGACATGACGTCCAACGTTTGGTACAAGTAATCAGGGATTTGAAAGATATTCCAGGACCTAAACTTTTGCATTGTGTAACCTTGAAGGGAAAGGGCTTTGCTCTAGCGGAAAAGGACCAAACTAAGTGGCATGCTCCTGGATTATTCGATAAGATCACTGGAGAGATCAAGCGGTCGGTTTCTGATAAACCGCAACCACCAAAATACCAGGACGTGTTCGGACATACTTTGGTAGAGCTTGCTGAATCGAATAAAAATATTGTAGGCATTACACCTGCTATGCCATCTGGCTCATCAATGAACATTATGATGAAAGCCATGCCAAACCGTGCATTTGATGTGGGCATCGCCGAACAACACGCTGTAACTTTTTCGGCAGGACTGGCTACCCAAGGTTTAGTGCCTTTTTGTAACATTTATTCCAGCTTCATGCAAAGGGCATATGATCAGGTCATTCATGATGTAGCCATTCAAAACCTGAACGTTATATTTTGCTTAGATCGGGCTGGTGTGGCTGGCTCAGACGGCGCAACCCATCATGGTGCTTACGATCTTGCATATATGCGGTGCATTCCAAATATGACCGTAGCAGCACCCATGAACGAGGAAGAACTACGAAACCTCATGTATACTGCACAGCAGGAGAACGCGGGACCGTTTTCTATTCGTTACCCAAGAGGATCTGGGGTAATGCCCGACTGGAAACGCCCATTTAAATCAATTGAAATTGGTAAAGGCAGAAAGATATGTGATGGCGAGGATGTAGCCATACTTACAATAGGTCATGTGGGCAATTTTGCGGTCGAAGCTTGTAAGGAGCTGAACAGTGAAGGAATTCATCCGGCGCATTATGATATGCGTTTCGTTAAGCCTTTAGATGAATCACTGCTTCATGATGTATTCAGACGCTACAAACATGTTGTAACTGTTGAAGATGGCTGTTTACAAGGTGGAATGGGAAGTGCGGTATTGGAGTTTATGGCAGATCACCGCTACAGTAGCCAAATCATAAGATTGGGTATCCCCGACGAATTTATAGAGCATGGTGAACAATCTGAGTTATGGGCGCTTTGCGGTTATGATACTGAAGCGATCATTAATGCGATAAAGAAAATAGCCGTTAGCAGAACTACTGCCACAATTGCATCATGATCAGCAACTTAAAGTGAAGCTCTTATTGTCAGGTAAAATGGCACTTCTAAATGCTGCTTTGAGTTTTCTAAAATAAGTTTCGCCGTCATTTCTCCCATTTGTCTGAAATCGGTAGATACAGTCGTAATCCCATTTAAGATGATCTTCTTTAGCGGCGTTTCATTATAGGAGATCACCCCAACATCCGTACCCAACTTAAGTTTGAGGTTTACGATCCTTTCAATAAGCGTCACAAGATCATCTTCCATCAGGTTGATGTAGACCTCGCCTTCTAGAATTTCTTCTGTTAGGATCTGATTTATGACCTTTGGTGTAAACGCATATTGTTGACAAAAGCGATAGAATCCTTTCAGGATTTCAACGGGGTAATAACTTCGCTTTGGCATAATGATCTTAATGGTATGGTATTTCCCTAAATGATCACGGGCCTTGTCTAACGCGTTATAAATATCACTTTCGAAATTCTCATATACCGCAGCATATTCACCGCTTACGCCAGGCACTAGTTTATCCAGGATGACAAGCTTCTCTTTTGGAATAAGATTGATCACCTCATGCACATGATCGTGTTCTTCCATAAAATGTGG
>JAPSHM010000193.1 GCA_031179845.1 Pedobacter sp. | reverse complement strand
GAATAGAATTACTTCGGCTGCTTCATCTTGGGTGCCAACATATGAGTATAAATCAGCGTTAATCGCAGCTGCGGAAGTGCCATCGAAAATAACGTCGGGCGCAGGCGCAACTCTATAAGCAAATATTAGTGACGACAAGCCACTAATATCACCTTATTAAATTCAATTACAATGCCACCTAATCAGGTGGCTTTGTAATTTCTATAGATTCTTAAAATTTCTGGAAATGGATATTAACAAAAAAAAAGTTTTAATAGCTTGCAATTCATCACGCACGCTTTTGGGTTTTAGAGGCAAGTTAATAGAAGAACTCGTTAGAAATAATGAAGTTCATATTTCTACGCCCGTAATATACCATGAAGAAGTGACTGATACATTGAAAAAGTTAAACGTCATCGTACATGAAAATGGATTGAATGGTAGTAATGTCTCGGTAATATCTGACCTGAAATATATTCTAGAGCTATATAAGCTGATTAGCAGGATAAAGCCAGACATTTTCTTTCCCTATACTTTTAAGCCCGTGATCTACGGAACGACCATTGCAAAAATTTGCAAGGTGGCCTGCATTACACCTTTGTTTTCCGGTCTCGGATATAACTTTAGTGATCATGAAGTTAAAAAATCAATGGTAAGTCGCATAACCCGAAATCTTCTAAAGTGGAGTCTGGGGCGACATGATCATCTAAAAATTATTTTTCAAAATAAAGACGATTATCAGAAATTAATTGATTCCAGGATCATTGGCCTTAATCATAAAGCATTTATCGTCAATGGCTCAGGAGTTGATTTAACTCATTACGATTATTCGGTTCCAAAAACAGACGATATAACTTTCTTAATGATTGCGCGACTAATCAACGCGAAAGGCATCAAAGAGTATTACGAAGCTGCTAAATTGGTGCGTGAAAAATTCCCGAATGTAAGATTTAAGCTTATAGGTCACTATGGCGATAATATCGATTCCATCAATGAAGAACTATATAATCGCATTATTAAGGGCAATGTAGTTGAATACCTTGGTGAAATAGATGATGTTCGGCCTCACATAAAAGAGGCCTCAATCCTGGTCTTGCCGTCTTATTATGGGGAAGGTGTTCCCAGGTGTATACTGGAAGGAATGGCGATGGGCAGAGCAATTATTACCTGCGACTCTGTTGGCTGTCGCGAAACTATAAATGCCTCATCGCAAAAACCCAATGGATTTTTGATCCCGGTAAAAAATGCCTCGGCACTTGCTGACAAAATGGAACACTATATAAGTAACACCAAGGACATCCTTGCCTATGGACTTAATGGACGAGAACTTGCTAGGCAAAAGTTTGATGTCAACTTAGTTAACGCAGAAATGCTAAAAATTATGCAGATAGAATAATCGATATATCAAAGTTTGAGATGTACAAAGTTTCACCTTAAAACTTCTTCGCTATGCATACATATAAGACGATTACAAATTCAGATGCCTGGACCGGGTATTTAAAAAAAGCGAGTTTTTATGATGCTTATCACACGCTTGGTTATCATACTTTAGATACTACTGGCGAGCCCGTACTTTTTGTTTATGAGGAAGGCGAAGACTTCATTGCTTTGCCCCTTATCAAAAGGGCGATAGCTCATACGAATCTCTGCGACTTTACTTCAAGTTATGGTTACTCAGGTCCCGTATCAAACAAACCTATAGAAAACCTTAGTTATGATCTTATCGAAAACTTCAAACATTCCTTTCTTGCTTTTATGGAGGACAACCAGGCTGTAAGTGTATTTTCAAGATTAAATCCATTTTCAAACCAGTTTTTGTTGTTGGAGAAATTAGGTGGAGTAAAGGCAAATGGAAAAACGCTTTATATTAAATTGAAACACTCCCTTGAAGATCAGAGATCACGGTACAATAGAAGACTTATACGTCAAATTCGGCAACTGAGAAATAGGGGGTATTCAGTGAAATTCGCCGAAACACAGGAAGAAATAACAATATTTTCGAAGATGTACATTGAGAACATGAAGAGGGTAGGCGCTCATCCAAACTACTTTTTTGACGAAAAGTATTTCTCTTCATTACTTAAGTGTTCCGACTTTGAGTGCAAACTGATGCTAATTTATGATGGGAATGAAATCATCTGCGGAGCGATCGTTATATGGGTTGCCAGCGTCATGAGAAATCATTTATCCGCAACAAAAGAATCGCATGTTCATTTTTCTCCAAGTAAACTTCTTACAGAAGAAATCAGTCTATTTGGCCGGTCACTTGGGATCGAATACTTTCATTTAGGTGGTGGTGTTGGTGGTAAAGAAGACAGCCTGTTCAAATTTAAGTCATCGTTCTCCAACCAATTATTAGAAGATAAGATCTGGTGTTTTATCGCTGATGAAAACGCCTATAATTTGCTGGTTAAAGAAAAGAATATTGATGTTAACCGAAACTTTTTTCCGCTTTATCGAAGTTAGTTACAAACTAATCTGATTGCTTAATTTTAAAAATTTCCAAATGAAAAACATGTTCAATTACGGAGGCGCCACAATTTCTGAATTTGAATGCGCAATCAGTCAATATGGCTGGATAATCTACGAAAATGCTTTAAGTGATGAATTGGTCTGCGAGATCAAATTTGGCCTCGCAGAGGCTTATAATACAAGACGCCAGATCCAGTTGGATAACGGAATCTACACCAATATGGAAGGAACACTTCATCATATTTTAGAGCGCGATAATTTCGGACTACATTTCCTTTCACATATGTTCTGTGATAAGGAAATTCGCAGATTTTTAAATGGGAATTATATCCTGAATGGATTGAGTGGGGTAATTAATATGAAAAGCGATCGTCCATACGTTCAGAATATTCACCGTGATCTAAGAAGCTTTACAGGCGATATGAAAATCATGATCCAAATGATCGTCCTTCTGGATGATTTTACCGTTGACAATGGTGCTACCTGGTTTCTTTCTGGTTCTCATAAATTTGACATCAAACCAGATGAAGAGAGTTTTTATGAAAATGCCGATCGGGCGATTGCAAAAAAGGGCAGCCTCATTTTGTTCGATTCAAATTTATGGCATGCTGCCGGAAAAAATTACACAGAAGCCCCAAGACGTGTGCTTACCCTGGGCTTTACAAGACCATTCTTTAAACCGCAGTTTGACTTTCCTCGATTTTTAGGATATGATTTTGGTGAATCGCTTGACATTAATTTAAAACAAGTCGTTGGCTATAACGCGCGTATTCCGGCTAATCTAAATGAATTTTATCAGCCTACGCATTTAAGGATGTATCAGCCTGGTCAAGGCTAAATTACGAAACCCATTAAGATCGTTATGGAAACAGCTTTAGAAGTTTCAAACACTATAGGCGGCTACTTTCCGCTGCATTGTACCGGCAAAAATGATTATTATCCAAACTTGATTAAGTTAAATACGTCAAGAAATGCGTTAGGATATATTATTCATTTAAAGAAGTATACAAAGGTTTACATTCCATATTTTACTTGTGATGTAATGTTGGAGCCATTGAAGAGATTGAAAATCCCCTATCAATTCTATAAGATTGACGCGCAGTTGGAACCGATTATTGATTTTGAAATAGGTAAGAATGAGTGCTTATTGTACAATAATTATTTTGGGCTCAAGGAAAATGCCGCAAAAAGGTTAAGTAAGCTTATAGATAACGTGATTATTGATAATGCGCAGGCTTTTTTTTCTAAGCCGGTAGTTAATATTGACACCTTTTATTCCTGTCGAAAGTTTTTTGGCGTTCCAGACGGAGCCTATTTGCAGATCAATACGAATGAACGCATGGAACTCGAAATCGATATATCCGAAGGCCGGTTTTCCCATCTGATTAGGAGTATTGATCACGGTATAGAAAGTAGCTACATCAATTTTATGGAAAACGAAAAAGCCCTAACAAATCTCGGACCTAGAACGATGTCAAAATTAACGCATACTATTCTTTGCAACATAGACTATGAATTTGCAAAACAAACTCGAATTGATAATTTCAACTTTCTACATAGTAAGTTGTCAGCTGTCAATGAAATTAGTTTCGAATTTCCCGATTCCGCATCGCCGATGTTTTATCCCTTATTGATTTCTAAACCGGGCGTAAAAAGAGATCTAATTGAAAATAAAATCTTTACGCCTACTTATTGGCCCAATGTCTTTAACTGGACAACGGAAAACATGCTCGAATACAAACTTGCCAGAGATTTAGTTCCCTTACCTATAGATCATCGTTATGGTCTCGATGATATGAATCATATGTTAACTAAATTGAAAATATAACGTGGAAGCAAGTGTATACATTCGACCTTTGACATTGGAGGATGCAAAAACCTCCTATTTGTGGCGAAATGATCCCGAGATATGGAAGTATACTGGGTCGAAACCCGATCAATTCATATCCCAGGCGATGGAGACAAATTGGCTGGAAAATAAACTCAACAAGCCCAATGAAAAGAGGTTTGCAATTTGTGTTGCGGCGAACGATCAATATATCGGTAACATCCAGTTACTCGATATTACTGACACGGAAGCCACCTTTCACATCTTTATAGGTGAAAAAAGTTTTTGGGGAAAGGGAATTTCACTTGCGGCCACGCAACTACTATTAACTTTTGCCTTTTTGGAAATGAAGTTAGAAAACGTATCACTGGAAGTGAATCCAATGAACACCGCCGCTCTGGCTTTATATAACAGAACCGGTTTCTTAGCCATTGGTAAGAATCAAATGAATGGATTTTTAAAAATGAGGCTAAGCAGAAACGAGTTTGAAATCAGTATGAATTAAGTTTTTTTAAAAGATTGATTTAAGGATATCATATGCAATACCTGAAGATATTAATTTTGCTCCTGCTTTTTTGCAATGTTCCCAGCTATACAATGGTGAATGTCAACCCTGTTGTGAGTTCGATGTTGAGTTACGGTACCTTCTTAGCTATGATCACTTATTTTTGGCTGAGCGATAAACAGATGCCAATAATCCACTTTATCCTGTTCGGTGTATTGTTTTCCTTCATTTCCTTAGCGGCAGGTGCACACTTTTCTGAAACATTTTTAGTCACTTTTATAAAGTACTTTCTATTTATAATAACAGCTTCCACGGTGTTAAAGGATGTAAAACCTGTTGAAATCTATATCATTCTGCTCATCGGAAGTTTGAGTATAATTTTTGAAGCTATTTTCATCACCGGAATTGGCGGCAGGTATAGTGGCTTTTATTTGAATCCAAACCTTGCAGGTTTTACTTGTATATTAGGATATGCATTGGGCCTGACTATAGATGTTAAAAAAATTAAGATACCTGGACAGATCCTGCTTTCAATTGCAGGTTTAGTTACCTTTTCAAGAACGTTTTTGCTAATTTGGATCCTTATCAATTTAATGTCAGTCCTGGTAAGCTACAAGAATATTTTTAAGATTGTTGTATGCCTAATATTGTTTGTACTTTTTCTTTCTTTCGGTGATCGACTGGATCTCAACACGAAAAGACTGGAAGGATTTTCCTCCATACTAAGCGGAAAAGTGGATCACAATCTAAAGGAGGACTCAAGAACTGAAACATGGTCACTTTATTACGAAAAGGTAGTTGACAACCCAGTTTGGGGTAATGGCTACCGTTCGTTCAGTGGGGAGACGGGCGGGTCGGATGCAACAGGACGGTTTGTCATCAAAATGGGAGTGCACAATACCTTTTTAATGATAGTTGGAGAAGCTGGAATATTTTTACTGATTTATTTCTTGTGGATCTATGGCTACATTTTCGTAAACGGATTTAGGTATTTTAAAGTCAATCCCTCCATTTTTTTTCTCTCGTTTTCTTTGATTGCATTCATGCTAACAAGCCATAACTATTTTGATAACTACCTCGTGTTATTTACATCTTTATGGCTGTTCCATGAAGCTGAGAAATTAAAGAACACAGCTATGGATGGAAAAGAGATATTTGGTAACTCTTTCATGAACTCAAGCGATTATAGATACACAACTCTACAAAAAAACATTTATTCAAATTAGTTTTTTCTTGCTAAACAAAACTTTAGTAATCGGCTTCAAATCACCGGAGAAGCCTTAGTGTCCTACTTAACTTTTCAATATTCTTAATCTTATGATCAGAATTCTAACTCTATCCGAAAAGAAAGCATGGGATTTCTATGTTCAGAATTCCTATGTGCACGATTTTTACCACACCTGGCAGTACCATACGCTGGATAATAATGGTCAGGCCATTCTAGTTGTTTACGAGAAAGATGGTGATTACATCGCCTTCCCATTCTTGAAAAGAGAAATTCCTCAATCGACATTCTTTGATTTATGTTCGGTGTACGGTTATGTAGGGCCCATTTCTAACAAAAATGATCAAAATCTTAGCGCTCAGTTCATAGATGATTTTAGAACAGCATTTTTAAACCTGCTTAAAAATGAACAGATAGTTTCTGTTTTCTCAAGACTTCATCCATTTTTTACTCAGGAAAAATTAATGGCTAGTTTCAAAGGTGTTTACGAGAATGGTAAGACGGTAGCGCTTGACCTTTCAATACCTATTGAAACCCAACGAAAAAAATACAAAGAGTCTACTTTCAGTTCGATAAAAAAGAGTTGGAGAAAAGGTCTTGTCATTAAAGAAACCAAAGAAATTGAAGATATCGATGCCTTTATTGAAATTTATGAGGAGAACATGGAACGCATTCAGTCTACCGAAAGCTACCTTTTCGACCGACAATACTTTATTGACCTGATCAATTCAAATGAATTCGATTGCCGTTTGCTATTGGTCTACTTCGAAGATGAGGTGATCAGCGGTACGTTGATTACCCTTACTCATGGTATTATCCAAGGCCATTTGATTGCTACTAAAAGTGCTTATTTACGAGATTCTCCTGCTAAGTTTTTGGTCGATCAGGTTACCGTGCTCGGCAGGAAGGAAGGCATGAAATACATGAATTTAGGAGGAGGCTTAGGCTATAAACAAGATACTTTGTTTGGTTGGAAGGCGGGATTTTCAGATCTGTTTTTAGACCACAAGAGCTGGCGTTACGTGGTTAATGATTCTGTTTACCATGATCTTGTTTGTGAACAGGGAATTGACTGTAACGCAAATATCGATTTCTTCCCTTTATATCGCGCTATCGGTTAGCCGCGGATTTATTAAGCGGTTATATTTTTACTATTTTAAAATTTTCTTATTATGAAAAGGCTTCTGCTCCGCGAAAAAACCTACTCTCGCTGGTTGGTTTTACTAATTGATCAAATTATCGTAGCCTGGACACTTTTCATGTCCTTCCTCCTTATATATAAATTTGAATACGCACAATTTCTTTACTCAAACTTCTTCGTTTACATCACATTATATAGCATGATCGCCGTCTGTGTGTTTATTGGGATGCGTATTCACACAGGTATCATTAGGTATTCGAACACGCAAG
>JAPSHM010000192.1 GCA_031179845.1 Pedobacter sp. | reverse complement strand
TATGCCGACAAGTACCTGTTGTCACTAATTGGCCGTCGCGATGGAACTTCATTGGTGCCCAAAGCAGAAAATAAGTATGCAAACTATTATTCGGTATCAGGTGGTTGGGTATTGAGCAAGGAGAATTTCCTGAAAGAAAGTACCTGGTTAAGTGAGCTTAAAATTAGAGGTAGTTATGGTTTACTTGGCAATCTGGCAAGTTTAAAACTGGAAGATGTTAATCCATTGTTAGTGACAAAAAACGCTTATTTTGGACAAACCCCTACTTTGCAAAATGGTTATGTTTCTGATGTTCTGGAAAATCTAGACCTTACATGGGCAGAATCCAAACAAACCAATATCGGTTTGGATCTCGGTATCTTGAGAAACGCGTTAACCTTGAATGCCGATTATTTCATCAAGAACACGGATAAAATGATCCTGAAAAAACCACTACCGGGAACCGCAGGTTTGAGCACGCAGACGGTGAATGCGGGTTTAGTGAGAGATAAAGGTATCGAATTGGGCATCACTTACAACAGTTCCAAAGAAAAAGCTTTCAGTTACTCAGTAAATGCAAGTTTGACTAAACTGAACAATAAAGTGATTAACCTGGCCGGATTGGAGAGTATCACTGTCCCAAATAACTTTAGAAATGAGCTTGCTCCATTGTACATCAAAGTAGGACAGCCATTGTATAGCTACTTTGTGAGAAAGACAATGGGGATATTTCAGACCCAGCAGGAAGTGGATGATTATAAAAACTCGAAAGGGGTGGTCATTCAGCCAGATGCAGGTCCCGGCGATTTCAAATTTGCGGATCTGGACGATAGTGGTACTATTGACGGAGGTGACCGCTATTTCGCAGGCAGTGCTTATCCTGATTTTTCATACGGATTAAGCTTCAATGCTGCTTATAAAAATTTCGACCTGAATATCTTTGCTCAAGGCGTAAGCAACAATAAACTGTTTAATGCAGTGAAACGGACCACTTACAGTGCCAGCGGACCGTCCTACAACAAATTAACCGGAATACTAGACGCCTGGTCGCCGGAAAACCCAAATGGTAAAGTACCGATCATTTCTACTTCAGATCCTAACGGTAACTTCAATGCATCTGATTTTTATATCGAAGATGGTTCTTACCTGCGTCTGCGCAACATCACCTTAGGTTATTCACTGCCAAAATCCCTTGCCTCAAAGTTAAAGACAGGATCGATCCGCGTTTATGCAACCTCGAATAACCTCTTTACCATTACCAATTATTCTGGTTTCGACCCGGAAATTGGAATGGACAACTATGGTCTGGATGTGGGCCGTTATCCACAGGCAAGAAGCTTCCTGTTTGGTCTGAGTGTGAATTTATAACCGATTAAAAAAAAGAAACAAATGAAACAATATATAAAATACCTGTCTATAGCGCTGTTCGCAATTGTTAGCTCCTGTAAAAATCAGCTAGACATTACACCTGAAGGCGCCCCGTCAGCAGGAAATTTCTGGAAAACCAAAGAAGATGCCTTAAAAGCGGAAGGGGGAATGTATTCATCATACAACGAAGAGGATTATTACGGCAGGGGAATGTTCTGGTTCATTAATGCCAGTGACGACATGGTTACCGGACGGAACAAGCCAGAAGGCGATAACATCAAAAACTTTAATAAAAGTTACATTGGCGGCGGATACACAGAGTCACAATGGTCGATGCGTTACGCAGTGATCAAACAAGCCAATGATATCATCAAAAATGTTCCCAATATTGACATGGATGAGCAGTTGAAAAATCAGATCGTTGGCGATGCTTATTTCAACGCCGGCCTGGTTTACTTTCAACTTGCAGCCAATTATGGAAATGATAAAGCAGGAATTCCTATTGTTAGCCTGGAAACCGATCCAACACAGGCGGTACCAAGGGCAAAAAATGTAAACGAAAATTACGATCACATTATAAACCTGTTCCTAGAGGCTGCAGACAGACTTCCATATTTCACTGAAATGGATGCTGCAGACTACGGAAAAGCGCATAAGACGGCTGCATGGTCTTATTTGTCTAAAGTTTATCTTTATAAAAAAGACTATGCGAACGCCAAGAAATATGCAGACATGGTTATCACCTCTGGCAAACATGAATTGGTGCTTACCAGCTTCGCAGATGTATTTAGGGCGTCAAACAATTGGTCTACGGAATACATCTGGTCGGTAGTTTGTTCTCCAAGTGTGGGCGGAACCGGTTGGGGAAGTAAACTGCCTGGCGTAATGCTGACCAACAAAGGTTGGAACTTGTACAATGGATGGGGCTATTATTTGCCTACCAAAGAATTATATGATTCGTATGAGGCAGGCGATCAGCGTCGTGAGGCTACCATTTTAAAGACTGGAGATAAATTTATGTTCTTCGGACAAGAGCGCAGCTTTACGAAAGATGGCGGTGCGACTTCTGATTACCAGTTTAAAAAATATATGGAACCTTTCACCCATGCCAACCCGATTCCGGCGCATGTGAACCCGAATGGCGATAATGGTACAACGGACTTAAATGTTCCTTTGATGCGTTATGCAGAGGTCTTATTGATTAAAGCTGAAGCGGCAATCATGCTGGATGGGGCTGGAGCAGGTGATGCGGAATTGAACCGGATCAGGTTGCGCGCTGGTTTAAGCGCTGCTACCGGAATGACCCTGGCAGATCTGAAACGGGAACGTCGGAATGAGCTGGCAGGTGAATGGGCCGATCGTCACCGTGACCTGGTAAGGTGGGGTGACGCACAAGCAGTTTATGCCAAGCCGTTACATGATTCCCAAGGTAAAGAGATTTGGCCTGCCAGAGCATTTAATCCTGAGGTTCATGGTGTATGGGCAGTCCCTCAAAGAGAAATCGACAACAGTAATGGTGTAATTGTGCAGAACCAGGGTTGGTAAAAATTAAAAATATTTAAAGAATGAAGAGAACAATCAATTATACGGTCGTTGCCATGCTGCTTTTTTGCCTACCGGCAGTGGCACAAACCCGGCTGGGCTATAACCGCGGACATAGTCACAATGACTACCACCAAAATATCCCACTGCTAACCGCCTACTATGCAGGTATGGGTTCGATCGAGGCAGATGTTTTCTTAAGGAACGGGCAGCTTTTCGTTGCCCATGAGGTTTCGGAGATCAGCGAAGAAGCGACCTTAAAGAAACTATATCTTGAGCCGCTGGCTAAGTTCCATGCCAAAAATGGGAACAGGCCGTATCGCGACAGTACACTTCGCCTGCAACTGGTCATTGACCTGAAGCAGGATTACCGGGAGGTATTGCCCCAATTGATTAAAGAACTGAGTGTTTACCCGAATGTTTTCAATTCGGGTAAACACTTAAATGCTATTAAAATTGTGCTGAGTGGCAATATGCCAGGACCTGCTGAGTTTAAAAATTATCCGGATTACATTTCGTTTGACGGCAGGCCCAACATCGTATATACCGATGAACAGTTGAAGCGGGTGGCCATGATCAGTGATGACCTGGGTGCTTATACGGCATGGAACGGAAAGGGACAACCTGTAAAAGCCGACGAGATCAAATTAAAGGCTGTTATCGAAAGTGCCCATAGGAAAAATAAACCTTTCCGGTTTTGGGCCAGTCAGGATAGCCCGAACACCTGGATTGTGTTGGAAAAATTAGGTGCCGACTGGATCAATACGGATCAGCCGGAGAAATTGCACGAATTTTATTTGCATAAGGATAAGTTGAACTTTACCAATCCTGTTGCTTATCCTGTTTATACACCTGATTTTAAGTCGGATGAAAAATCCAGTCTAGTTAAGAATGTGATCTTGCTTATTGGCGATGGGATGGGCCTGGCACAGATCCATGCCGCAACGATCGCCAATCATGGTCAATTGAACATTGGTAAGATCCGAAACATTGGTTTTTCACAAACTGGGGCCGCAGATACTGATAATACAGACTCTGCTGCCGGAGGATCGGCCATTGCGATGGGCGAAAAGACGAATAACCGATATATCGGGATGGCGGCCGACAACACCAGGCGGACCAACCTGGTGGATACTTTAGCTGGTTTCGGGATCAAAAGCGGTATCATCAGTATTGGCGACATCACTGACGCGACGCCTGCTGCATTTTATGCACACCAGCTGGACCGTTCTATGAGTCAGGATATTGCGGGTGACCTGTTAAGCAGTAGCGCTGAGATCCTGGTTGGCTCCAATCAAAACAGTTTTTTCAAAAATAAGGATGCAGAGCTGGTAAAAAAGCTTAACGCCAAAGGTTTCCATATTGGTACTACTATGGCTGATTTTATGAAAGCGACAGCTGGAAAACAATTGGTGTTGTTAGCCGATAGCGCAACCCGTCCGGTAAAAGATGGAAGGGGCGAAGTATTGAAACAAGCGCTTAGGCATACCATCAAGATGCTTTCTGGAAATAAGTCTGGCTTCTTTGTCATGGCTGAAGGTCCGCAAATTGACTATGGGGGTCATGCCAATGATCTGCCTTATGTAGTTACAGAACTGCACGATTTCGATAAGGCTGTTGAAGCGGCTTTACGATTTGCAGATCAGGATGGCGAAACACTTGTCCTGGTTACAGCAGATCACGAGACCGGGGGGCTGACTTTATTGGATGCATCCGTAGATCAAGGTATGATCAGTGGCGAATTCAGTACAAACGACCACACGAATATCATGGTGCCGGTATTTGCATACGGCCCGCGTTCAGATGAATTCAGGGGGACTTATCAAAATGCTGAGCTTTTCCACAAGATATTGAAGGTGATGCAACTCCGTAAAAAGAAATAATTGAGTAATCATTGAAAGGCTGTCCGGTTCATCGGATAGCCTTTTAATTTGCTTTTAGCTATTGAGCTTAATTTACTTGCTTTATTGATCGTTCGCGACCTTGTAAGTAGGATCTTCCAAAACATTTACCTCGATCACCGCATCAGCATTTTTGAGCAGCTGCCTGCAATCATCACTCAGGTGTCTCAAATGCAGTTCTTTCCCGGCTTTGCGATATCTATCTGTTAATTTATTTAGCGCATCAATTCCCGACATGTCGGCTATTCTGCTATCGCGGAAGTCGACGATCACCCTTTGAGGGTCGTTCGCTACATCAAATTTTTCAGTAAAATTGGTTACAGAACCAAAGAATAAAGGGCCATAAATTTCATAGTGCTTTACGCCATCTTCATCGATGTATTTCCTTGCCCTGATCCTTTTGGCACTTTCCCAGGCGAATACCAATGCGGATATGATCACTCCAATGAGTACAGCGAGCGCCAGATTATGTAGCCAGATGGTGATCAGTGCCACCAGTATGCCTACAAATATATCCTTCCGTGGCATTTTATTGATCACTCTGAAGCTCATCCATTCAAATGTACCGATCGCTACCATGATCATCACACCGGTAAGCGCAGCCATAGGGACCTTCTCGATCAATGAGGAACCAAACAAAACGATAAATAGAATGGTGACAGCAGCCACAATGCCGGATAAGCGTGCTCTTGCGCCGGCAGAAAGGTTGACCAGCGTCTGTGCGATCATCGGGCAACCACCCATGCCGTAAAAGAATCCATTCAATATGTTTGCGCCCCCCTGTGCAAGACATTCCCTGTTGCCGTTCCCTTTGGTCTCCGTAATTTCGTCAACCAAATTTAAGGTTAATAATCCTTCGGTTAAGCCTACAGCGGCCATGATCAGGGCATATGGAAAGATGATTTGAAGGGTGTCTAGTGTAAATGGAATATTGGGAATGTGAAAAGGGGGGAAACCTCCGCCTACGGAAGCAATGTCTGCCACTGTTTTGGTGTCAATATTGAAAACCAGTGCCAGGAGGAAGACGACCACAATGGCTACTAATGATGCCGGGACTGCCTTGGTTATTTTGGGCAGGAACACAACGATCGCAATGGTTAAGGCAACCAGACCGAGCATGATGTATAAAGCACTGCCAGTTAGCCAAACCAGGTCTCCGTTCACGTTGACCTTAAATTGTTCCAGCTGCGCCATAAAAATGATTACGGCTAGTCCGTTGACAAAACCGAACATGACAGGTTGAGGAACCAGGCGGATAAATTTGCCCAATTTAAAAAGGCCGACAATGATTTGCAGCAGCCCCGCAAGGGCTACGGCAGCAAATACATATTCAATCCCATTCGACTTGACTAAAGCGATGAGCACGATGACTGTAGCACCGGCACCGCCGGAGATCAGGCCGGGTCTGCCACCAAAGATAGCAGTGACCAATCCCATTATAAATGCAGCATACAAGCCGGATAACGGGGGTAGACCAGCGAGGATAGCGAACGACAATGATTCTGGCATCATCGTCATGGCTACGGTTAGACCGGCAAGTATTTCAGTCTTATAATCGACTTTTTGCGAGAAATCAAATAATTGGAGAAATGGC
The DNA here is from genome assembly GCA_031179845.1 of Pedobacter sp. Taxonomy (GTDB): domain Bacteria; phylum Bacteroidota; class Bacteroidia; order Sphingobacteriales; family Sphingobacteriaceae; genus Pedobacter. The sequence continues at coordinate 1,067 of JAPSHM010000192.1, read as the reverse complement.
TTCATTAACCGCAAAAATAGGATAATAAATCATTTTTCTAAGGTGAAGATCTAAGCGTTTTTAACCAGAATTGTTTCCAGAACGTTTGCGGCATCATCGCATTTGTCGGTCGCCATCTCGAGCATTTGCAATACTTCTTTTTGCTTGATGAGCTCAATGGCATCAAATTCGTTGTCGAACAGCGTTGCAATGGCTTTATTGCAAATCAGATCTGCCTGACTTTCTCCCGCATTGATCCTTAAGCAGACATCTGCGATTACATGGGTGTTTTTGAAACTTCTCAGCTCTTTAATTGCGAGATCAAGGTCCGTACACATATCAAAAAGTAACTGAGCCAGGCTGATCATGGACTTATCGATTGTTTTGATGTTATACAGGTCGATGTTGATGCCTGCGGCATAGATGTAATCCACGATATCATCCAAAGCGGACACCAGCGCATGGATATCTTCGCGGTCGAACGGTGTGATAAACGTTTTCTCCAATCCTAAAAAGATCGCATGAGTGATATCGTCTCCCGCATGTTCAAGTATTTCAACTTCTTTGATATGCGCTTTTCTTTTTTCCAGATCGGTCTCATTTACGGTATCCACCAGTGCAGCAGCGATCTTTACCAGGTTAGTTCCTGCCTGTTCAAAAAGTGGCTGGAATAATTTGTCCTTCGGACTAAAAAAATTGAATATGCTGTTCATTGTTGATTTTTACTTTCAGCAAAAATATCTTCGGCATGTTAAGCGATCATTAACTGAAAAACAACCGTCGAATGCACTGGTGGGAAGTTGTTACCTGCTAGTGTTCGAGCTGCGCCTGAAATTATCAAAGCTTTGTTAGTATGTTACCAGGGCCTTACCAGGCCGTTGTTAGGGCTGTAGCCCTAGCGAGGCCCTAGCAAGGCCCTAGCAACGCCCTAGCAAGGCCCTAAAAAACTCGGCTTCAGACCGATATGTCACGTCCTACTCTGGCTATACACCATTTGATTGATAATCCTGGATTTGGTATGCACCTTGTGCATTTAGTCCGATGTTAACTATACACTATATTTTTATAGTCCTGAAATCACTTTACAT
>JAPSHM010000191.1 GCA_031179845.1 Pedobacter sp. | reverse complement strand
TGGATTGGTGAAGGGTCCAATGCTCGAAACCACCCCCTACAATCCAGTTAGTACAAAGGGTGAAGTAAGAGCACGAATTGCCACCCAGTTGATGGATGAAGTTAAGGCAGGAAATATACAGGCAACAATTGCCCGTGCCGCAGACTTTTATGGCACCGACACTAAGAATAGTTTTATCGATATGATGGTATTGGACAAATATGCAAATAAACAAAGTGCACAGTGGATCGGCGATCCAAAAGTAGTCCATAATTTCACTTATATTCCAGATACTGGAAAGGCATTATATCTTTTAGGACAAAATGAACAAAGCGGTAATCAGATTTGGCATTTGCCTACTGCTGCGCCGATTAGCGGAAAGGAATTCATCACGCTAGCTGCCAACATCTACGAAGTAAAGCCGGCCTACAGCAGCGTTAACAAGTTGATGCTTCAAATGGTTGGCTTATTTAAAAAAGTAGTGGCCGGTACTGTAGAGATGTATTATCAATTTGACCATGATTACGATTTCAATTCTTCCAAGTTTGAAAATGCTTTTCAGGTGAAGCCAACAAGTTACGAGGATGGTCTCAAAAATTTGTCAGAAACCTTATACCGCATCAAATAACATGATTTGATGCGGTATAAGGAAGTCTAAATGCGCAAACATTGATCAATTAGCTTCTGTATACTTTTTGAAATTATCTAATATTGCCTGCCATCCAGTCTGTTGCATTTCAAGCGAATTGGTACCTTCCGCTTCAAAGCTTTCAATTACTTTGGTTGTCTGTCCATCAGCTTCGAAGGTAATTTCAACTTTTCTCCCATCGCCAAGAGTATATATAATTGATTCGTTCGTTTTCACTTCGTCATAAACACCCTCAAAATCGAAACTATAACTTCCGTCTTTAGCTTCCATTCGGGCCAAAAACTTACCACCAACACGCAGGTCATTTTCAGCATGTGGAGTATGCCAGTCATCTGAAGCGTTGTTCCATTTTATGATGTGTCCCGGTGTAGTCCAGAACTCCCATACTTTTTCAATTGGTGCATTCACCGTAGCTGCTACAGTGATGGTTTCTTTTTTATCTACTGTTTCCATAATTTGTGGATTTAATTTTAGTAAAGATAGGTTTGTGTAAACATATCAAAGCCCGTTGAAAACGACATCTTGGGGGGCGGAATGCGACACGCAACACCAGTTGTTATAGTAAACCGCACTTAGGCACTAAAATACGAAGAAACTTGACTAAATTTGCGCAATGAATAGTGAAATTGCAGTAATATTCGACATGGATGGCGTTATCTGTCATACCAATCCCTTCCACTCTCTTGCTTTTCGTGAGTTTTTTTCTTTAAGAAACCTGGCTCCCACCGATGAAGAGTTTGCACAACATATGTTTGGCAAAAGCAATAGTTATATTTTGAGCCATTTCTTCAAACGCCCGGTTGCCGGTGAAGAGCTGATGCAGTTGGAGGAAGAAAAAGAAGGATTATTCAGAAAATTATATGAACCGCATATTGAACCGATAACTGGTATCGTTGAATTTATGACGGAACTGGAGGAAAATGGCGTAAAACTAGGCGTTGCTACTTCAGCGCCATATGCAAATCTTGATCTGATCTTAAAGCGGATCGATATTAGGAGCAAACTAGGTTCCATCATGGCCAGCGAAGACGTAAAAAAACATAAACCAGACCCGGAAGTTTATTTGCGATCTGCTGGTAATCTCAATATAGACCCAAAACAATGTCTCGTATTTGAAGATTCTTACTCCGGTGTTTCGGCGGCCTTAAATGCAGGTATGCGTGTGGTAGGCGTTTTAAGTTCCCATACCAGGGAAGAGCTCCCTCCATGTAATTTTTACATCCATGACTACACAGATCTATCTTATAACAAGATCATTGAACTGTTCGGGAACTAATTTATCAGCAAAATGGAAAATGAAAACAAGAACCCCTATGTGCTTTTCAACGCGCAGATTTTGCAGGACTGGAAGAACAATGGCGTAGGTTATATAAAATTGGTTGAACTGGAATCCGACCTTGCCGTTAAGTTTTTTGAACTCATTCCCAATTCTGAAATACCAGACAGCGGAGAAACGATCTATCATATCGATTCAGAGGACATTACGGAACTATTAGATCCAGTGAAGCAAGTGAAATTTTTAGTGCATGAGATTTACCTGGAAGAAGATTAAACCTCAGATCTGGCACCTTCCCAACCAATTATGGCAGTCTTACGGGTGTTTCCCCACATATAGCCGCCAAATAATCCAGTAGATTGAATTACACGGTGACAGGGAATTAGAAATGCTACCGGATTACTTCCGATTGCTGTACCCACTGCCCTGGAGGCATTTGGTTTTTCGATTTGCCTGGCAATCGTTCCATAAGTGGAAAGATCACCCATCGGAATTTTCATCAGGGCTTCCCATACTTTGAGTTGAAAATCAGTTCCTTTTAAATGCAGTTTAATTTCGGGTAACTTAGTCCAATCGTCTTGGAAAATGGATAGTGCATTTTGCTGGAGCAGATCATATTCTTCGATCAGCAACGCATTTGGAAATTTTCCGCTAAGTGAAGCTAAAGCGAGGTGTTCATCCTCATTGAAGGCCATAAAACACACGCCTTTATCGGTCGAGGCGACAATTATTTTCCCAAACGGGCTTTCTGCAAAGCTGTATCTGATCAATAGCTGATTGCCACCATTCTTATACTCTGCAGGTGTCATCCCCTCGATTCCAATAAAAAGATCATGAAGTCTGCTGGTACCCGAAAGTCCGGTTTTATAAGCTGTGTCAAAGAGTGTTGACCGATCTTTCATCAGCATTTTTTTTGCATGCTCCACGCTGATATACTGCAAGAACTTTTTCGGGCTGGTACCTGCCCATTCTGTAAAAAGCCGCTGAAAGTGAAAAGGACTTAAATGCACCTGCTCCGCAATTTCGTCTAAATTGGGTTGCTTTCTAAAATTATCCTTTATATAGCCTATCGCCTGTGCAACACGCCTATAATTAAGTTGTTCCTGTGTTTCCATTCTTCAGATCTTCAACACAAATATCGCACAAGTTACGAAGCAACAAAACCCGAAACTTGCTATGGCGTTGAAGAGTAGCATTTTTACCTAGAGATCTTTCCGGATGGCTTCAATCTTTCCAGGAAACGCAGACGCACCCTCAAAACCATCTATCTTCAATTTTGCTACATTTTGACTAAACAACGCATGCGTATAATATGTGGGAAGTGAGTTGCCCCAGGAAACGGAACTGTTTCTAACAGTGATTTCTTTACAATTTTCAAAGTAAAAAGCAGAGATGTCACTTTTCACTAAACCTTGAACCTGACTCGGCCGTCTGTCGTACACCCCACCCGGAATGGCGGTCGTTTTATTGATCCTGACATCGACCTGGTCAAAATAGATTCCTGAAACTTTATCTGCACTTTCTGCACTTACATAAACCCCGCTTTCACTCGTACATTTGATGTTCGAAAAGAAGATGTTCTTTACCGCGCCCACTTTCCCTTCCACTGCCCCTTTAGGAAAGCGCCAGTTGGCATCTTTGTCGTTACTCTTTGCACGTTTATAGGCGGTTACATAAATTGGTTCCGCTTTTCCCCACCAAACGTCACTGAAAAACTTACCTTCTATGATCATATTAGAAAATACAATATCTTCGACCGTTCCTTCATCCCGGTTCTGAATTCCGATGCCACGATTACTGGCCTTGATAATACAGTTAGTAAATACGGCCTGACTAATTCTATCCATATTTTCAGAACCGATCTTGATGGCGCAAGAGCGGGAAACCATGGTGCAATTGCTGACTGTTATATTCTCACATGGACCATATTCTTCAAATTCCCGTCTGTTCTTTAAACAAATGGCATCATCGCCAGACTCAATATAACAATTGGTGATTCGGACGTTTTTGCTATGGTCAAGATCGATTCCATCACCATTTCTTACTTTAAGGTTGTTTAGAAGCGTTATATCTGAAATAGCGACGTCATTGCAGCCAATTAGATGAACGGTCCAATAGGCTGAATTTCGGATGGTAACATCTCTTATCCGGATATTCTCGCCGCCGATTATCGTTAACAAATGAGGCCTTGGGTCTATGATATGAAAAGGCTTCAATACGAAAGAATCTTCAAGTTCTGCCCCCATAAAGGAGATCCCATTTCCATCAATTGTTCCACTTCCGGCAATTGTCACCTGCTTTAGCTGATGTCCACTGATCCACAAGGTGCCTTCTCCTTTATTCTCCCGAAAAGCACTCTCAGTGTATACACGCTCATCTGGATTAGCCAGTACAACCGCATTTGGCTCAACATAAAATTCTACAAATGATTTAAGCTTAAAAGGCCCTGCCAGATAGGTTTTGCCAGACGGGACGACTACCCTACCGCCTCCAGCCGCAGAACATTCGTCGATGGCTGTTTGTATAGCCCTGGCATCATCAGTCCGCCCATCTCCAACAGCGCCATAAGCGACAATGTTGTAATCTTTCCTTAGATAGGCAGTATTTTGACCAGCTAAGGAAGTTGCGGGCACAAAAAACAGCAATACGATATGCAAAGCGATTAGGCGCAATTTTTCTTTATTCATTATTGTGACTTTAGTATTAATTATTCGAGACTGACACTTCGAACCAGATTGTTAGTTCAAGTTTAATCCTGCTGGCTGATTTTCTTCAGATCTACCCCATGAGGAGGGCTTTTGATCCAATTGATATACAAGCTTACCTCCATTCATAATATCAGCATACCTGATGAAGGTCTTGCTATATGGCTTTCCATTCAATGTTAAACTTTTTATATGAGTGTCAGCGGCACCCTGCTGTTGTTTTACAATTTCGAACACACGGTTATTGGGAAGCTTAATCTTTACGGTTTCAAATATTGGAACAGTTAACAGATACTGATCTGAAACGGGGTCTAAAGGATAAAACCCCATTGATGCAAACACATACCAGGCAGACATCTGACCTGCATCGTCATTGCCGCTAAGGCCTCCTGGTCCATCACCGTATTCCTCGCTCAATATTTGATGTACGTTCTTTGTGGACTTCCAGGGTGAAGCCGTAAAGTTGTACATAAAGGGGATTTGGTGCCCCGGTTCGTTACCATGCCAGTATTCTTTTTTATGAAATAAGCTATCCAACGCATTTTCGAGTTGTTGCCGACCACCCATTAACCGGGCAAGTCCTGGTACATCCTGTGGTACATAGAAAGTATATTGCCTGGGTGTTCCTTCAGTAATATAAAGCGCTCTGCTATCTGGATCAAATACCGGATACCAGGTTCCATCGTCGTTTCTTCCTCTTACCATGTTTACTTTAGGGTCAAAAACGTTTCTGTAATTGGCAGCCCTTTTCGTCAACAAATTGAAGTCGTTGCTTTTACCTAATGCTTTCGCTACAGTAGCAAGGGCATAATCGTCATAAGCATATTCCAGGGTCCGACTGACCTGCTCCTTGGTATGGAAAGCGTCTGGAACACTGTCCTGCATAGAAATATATCCATTCTCGATGTACGTGTGAAGTGCCCTGCGCCCCATCCCATTTTTATAATCGCTTTCATTGGCCACTTCAAAAGCATTTTTTCGCATCAATCTGTACGCTTCATTTAGGTCATAATTCCTGATTCCTTTGTTAAAAGCTGAAGCGATAAAAGCCGTACTGTGGTCGCCAATCATTGCAGAAGTATAGTTATTCCAGCACGGAAAAATAGGCAGCCAAGTCCCTTGCGTACCTTTCAGTACCATCGAGTTTACCCAATCATTCACTAAATTAGGTTTTAAGATCTCCATTAAAGGCAAATGGGCCCGGTAGATGTCCCACATGGAAAAATCATCATAGTAGCTCCCTTTTGAAAGTTGCTCAAACTGATAATCTCCAGCAAAACGAGGGTAAACGCCATCGATGTCGTTATACAACCTTGGGTGCTGCATCACATGATAAAGCGATGTATAGAAGATCCGCTTATCTTCTTCTTTCTGAGTCTCTATAACCGTTTGATCTAATGCGGCTTGCCAAACGGATTTATTTTTTGCCCTGAGGGCACTGAAATCCCAATCGGGAATCTCTGCTATCAGATTTTTCCTTGCGCCTTCGATACTACTGAAAGAGGTTCCTACTCTGATCCGCAGTCGCTCTCCCTTTCTCAATTTAAAACCAAGATAAACACCAATGTCTTTTTTATCTTTGATGCTGTCTGTATCGAAAACCTCGCCACCACTAAAAGTTCCTGAACCATCTATTATCTGATCTAGCTTCATCACAAAATAACCACTAAAACCTGCCGGCGTACCCATACCCTGGTAGATTCTGTGTGCAGGATTGTAACCGTAAACTTCGCCATTCTTCAGATCCACCTTCACAAAACCTTTGCTTTCATCACTATTTGAAGAAATTAGCAAATAAACACTATCGGTCTTCAATGCGGTAAACTGTAGCATTGCACAGCGTAAGGTTGCAGTGATCTCTGTTGTTAGCTGATACGCTGGCAAGTTTACCCGATAATAATACGGACTGCTAAACTCGTCATCATGAGAAAAATACGTTTTGTAATCTGAAACCCGCGTTTTCAATTTTCCCGTTAAGGGCATAAATGTAAAACTTCCATAGTCCTGTGTACAGGAGCCGCTGATCCAGTGTGTCGCCCTAAAGCCACTTAACAGGCTATCTTTGTGTAGATAAGGAGGTAAGCACTTAAGCTCAGTAGTCTGAGTTTGGGGCGTCCACTGGGTCATGCCAAAAGGCAGGCCAACCGCAGGAATTGTATTTGCAAACTTTTCGGTCCCCTCATCTCCATGCTTTAGTGCCGAAATGGTGGTACTGGCTGCCGTACCAGCCAAAGGTTGTACATATTTGACTAAATCTCTTTGCTGTGCAAGTCCCGTAATGGGACCCAGAGTTATTAATCCATAAATAGCTAATTTGTATCTGGTTAGTCTCTTCATCTTAAGATTGGCAATAATGGACGCTACTGGAATGCCCTTAAAGATCGAAAATCTGTATTTCAACTTTCATTCAGGCAATATCGCTCATATTTATTTACTTAATCGATTACGTAAACGGCTGTTAAAATTAGGCGCCTGTTGAATTTCTAATGAAGAGCTGAGAAGGGATCATCATACTTTCTTCACCTGAGATCGAAGTTTTTCTCTTCAAGGCGTTGAAAAGGATAGTGGCAGCCTGCTTCCCCATCTCAAACGCTGGATGCGTGATGGTAGTAAGTGAAGGATTCAGGATGGCAGCAGTTGAATCATTGGAAAAGCAGATAATCTTGATGTCTTCCGGAATTCTAAGCCGCAGCTCCATACAGGCGAGATAGAATTCAGTAGTCATTTTGCTGACTGTCGCCACAATACCATCTGGCCTGTCCTTATGTACCAATACGTCTTTAAGTAACTGTTTGTTTTCAGTAAGACCTTCATTGTAGTTGATGATACTTCCGGGATGAAATGGGATTTGATGGT
>JAPSHM010000190.1 GCA_031179845.1 Pedobacter sp. | reverse complement strand
AAGATTTCCAATGCACAAAGGAAAATTGGCGAATGGAATAAAGGATTGATCCTGGTTTACCCGGATAATAAAATAGTGTATTATCTAAATGGATTCAAAATACTCGAGTATGTGAGAGGTTCGGCGGAGTTCTTAGCCTTGGTAGCCGATAGTAAATATAAAGATTGGAAGGGTTTTGGAATGGCGCCGAAAGGACATATCCTTATTCAGGACCACGGCGATAACGTGTCTTTTAGAAGTATTAAAATAAACGAACTTTAAATTAGCGATGATGTTAGATTCAAGAAGAAAATTTATTAAACAATCGGCCATTGCAGCTGCCGGAACCTATTTGGGTACCATGGGCTCCACTGCTAAAAGCTACGGGAATATCATTGGTGCGAACGACCGGGTGAGAATTGGAGTTGTTGGCTTTTCTGACCGCTTTAGTAATGCCCTGCTACCCTCTTTCCTTCACCACAATAAGGAACTAAATTTTGACATTGTAGCTGTATCAGACCTCTGGAAATATCGTCGGGAGATGGGTACAGAACACTTGAAATCTAAGTTAGGACACGACATTACTGCCTGCAGGAATAATGATGAGTTGTATAATATAAAAGATCTTGATGGCGTGATTGTGAGTACGGCCGACTTCCAGCACGCCCTTCATGCTGCTGAAGCTGTGAACAGCAAGTGTGATGTCTATTGTGAAAAGCCTTTTGCAGAAACGATGGAAGATGCGCGTATGGCGCTGAAAGCGGTGAAGGCATCTCAGCAAATTGTGCAGATTGGATCGCAGCGCCGTAGCGGAAGCAATTATAAAGCGGCCGATCAATTCATCAAGGAAGGAAAGTTTGGCGATATTACCATGGTAGAGCTGAGCTGGAATGTTAACCAGCCGGGACGTTGGCGCCGACCGGACCTCGTTGCCAAACTGAAACAAGAGGATACGGATTGGAAACGCTATTTAATGAACCGGCCGTTCGAAGAATGGGATCCACGGAAATATTTGGAATATCGGTTGTTTTGGCCTTATTCTTCAGGCATGCCAGGTCAATGGATGTCGCATCAAATTGATACGGTACACTGGTTTACAGATTTGAAGCATCCAAGAAGTGTGGTTGCCAATGGCGGGATCTATCAGTGGAAAGATGGTCGACGCAATTGGGATACCACTACTGCCGTGTTTGATTATGGCAAAGCAAATGATCCTAACCATGGTTTCCAGGTGGTGTTTACTTCGAGGATGCACAATGGTGATGAGCGTCCTGCGGAGATCTATTATTCAAATGGTGGTGAACTTAATCTGAATACCAATGTCGTGTCGCCTGTTGGCGGTCTAACCGCAAAATCGGCAGCCGCCATGAATATGCAAGCAAATCTACTGCCTGAAATGAAGTTAACGGAGACCGTACAACAGGTAGCAGCATCTGCAAATACCGGAGGAGATAATCTTACCTCAGCGCACATGCGCAACTGGATGGAATGTATCAGAAGTCGTAAGCAGACCAACGCTCCTGTTGAAGCGGGATATTACCACTCTATCGCAACCATTATGACCAACGCTGCAGTAAGGACAGGGAAAAAAGCTGTATTTGATGAAGCAACACAGGAAGTGATGGTCGATGGGAAACCTTTTAAATATTAATATCTTTTTCATCAAAATGCCCCCAATAACAGCTGGTTATTGGGGGCATTTCAATTTTACAAGTTGGAAGCTTACCTCAACGAGTTGATGTAGGCCGCAATTTTCAATCCGTCCGCTTTAGATACTTGCGGCATAGGTGGCATTTCTGTTGAATAGCCTGGCCAGTTTTCTGGTTTAGGATTGTGAATAAGCTGTACGATCTTCTCATTTGAATATTTACGCTTTGCAATCTCCGTAAACGATGGTCCGATCTGTCTTTTTGTTGGGTTATGGCAAGCCATACAAGTGTTGTTGGCCAGTAAACCTTTTACTTCTGCATACGTTGGTGCTTTTGTGGCAACTTTACTTTCTACAGCTTTTTTTACCGGGGCAACCTTTCCTTTATCAGCACTTGCTGTTTTACCTACAGGCTTTTTTGGTGCCGGAGTTACGTTCGCCACCGGATCGTTGGCTGAATTCCTTGTGCTCAATTCGTTCGCTGCCAATTTAGACCCCGTAGGGATGTTATTTAAGGTGTAATAAGCAACCGGATGAATTACGGAATAGTAAGTCTCTCTGGCCCGGATTCCGTCTACCTTGATCGTATGGATGTAATATTGGCGAAGGTTGTCGACCACAATCCTTGCTTTCAGTCCATCGGCAGAAATTTTGACACCTTTGATCTTCAAAGTTTCTGTGTTTACCGGTGGTGAGCCATATACTGGCTGATATTTATAAATGAAGCTTTCTACACTATAGGATGCCAGGTCCTGCGCCGATTTCAAATCGACTGCACTGGTAAACTCAATTTCAAATCCGTCAGGCATTGCCCTTACTGCTTTCATCTCGAAAGGAACTTTATTGTTGTAAACCAGGCGCTCCAATCCTTCATTGGCATCTCCGGCAGAACCCCATCCCCTGTTGGTCTCTCCAACAAACAACGAACCGTCTTGTGCCCAGGCCATTCTCAGTACACCTGAGCGGAAGCCACTTCTGAACAGAAATGCTGCACCTTGTTCTTCTCCCTTTACTTTTTCTAAGAATACTCTGGAAATGATACTCATACCCTGGTCGCCGACTAAAAGTTGTCCGGCAAATGGGCCGAACGTGTTCTCCGGGATTTTTACCGGCTCGGAACTTGATATGCCAAGAATTCCGTATGGAAGCCATACGGAAGGCAAACGTAGATCAGGAAACTCCTTTTTCATTTCGAACAACGTTTTGAAGTTTTCGTTCACCCTGTTTTCTGGCTTGATTGGATTCCCTTTGTCGTCATTCGTCCTTCTTTCATCAATCTTGGAATAGAAATATTCCGAGCTGAGCTTCAAAGGAGAATCTGACCTTTTTGTCCAGGCTAAGCTGGCAGGATGGCCTAGGAAGTCACCTTCATTTACCTTCCAGATCCCACCGGAACCTACCCAGTCGCCCTGATTTTCAGTATACCAGAGTTGTCCGTCGATTACATTCAAACCAGCCGGTGAACGCAGTCCCGCGGCCCATGGCTTCATTTGTCCATCTTCGGTGATATTCATCGACCAACCACGCATTGGTACCCTGCTTTCTGCACGCCACCATTCCCGGTCCCCAAAAGCCACATTGGCCGTTACGAAGAAAGTGCCATCAGGCGCGATCTTCGGTCCGAAACTATACTCATGGTAGTGTCCACTTAATGGCCAGGCGTAGATCGTTTCATAAACATCTGCCTTACCATCCATGTTCTTGTCGATCAGTTTCGTAAGTTCCCCTCTTTGAGCGACATAAAAAGCACCTTCTTTATAAGCTAAACCTAATATTTCATGTAGTCCTGAAGCAAACTTACGAAAATACGGTCTGTTACTGGTTGGATTTTCCACTACGAACACGTCTCCCCTACGGGTTGATATGCCAAGATCCCCATTAGGAAGGGTAACCAACCCTCCTACTTCCAATACCGGTCCTTCAGGTACTTTCACCTTCATGATCTTAAAAAAATCTTCTTCCTTTGGTGTTTCCTGGGCCCAGGCAGTAGTATAATTGATGCATAAAGCCAGCATTGCCAGCATTTTAAAAGTATGTTTCATGTTGTGCAACCGGATTAAAATAGAATAGAATAAGATAATTTACCTTGCAGAAGAACAATCATTTCTTTTCTGCCATTGTTTTCCCTGATGATCGGCTTGTTTGCTATATCGTTAAACTTCAGGTAAAATGACTGCCCGTCAACCAGATACATTCCTTTTTCAATCTCTTGTATGTCAGAGCCATTAGCGAGTAATAAATAAAGGTTTTCTGTAGGTTTATCAATAGTGATGACCCTATTCAGGCCTGCTCCGTTATCTAAATTCTTGATGGCGTCAGTCACCAGCGTGCCGTAGGTATGATATTTAAACTCCGGCCTGTCCTGGTTGTCCATTATATATCCTTTTGGACGATAACCGCTTCCGGTAGTATCTACAGGCCAGACGGTCTGAGCTGTCGCCAATTGTGCAATCGCTGGAACAAGCGTTTTACTGAACGAAGTAACTGCGCCACGGGCCCTGGATGTTCCATTACCCCTGCCATCCCACATTGGAGTAGCGTCTAGAAATTCACCATGCCATGCTTGTAAAAGCAAACCGTTGTCGAGATCATAGCTGTAATGCAGTTGGTCAGCACTTCCAACGGAAATCGCATGCACAGCGCGTACACGTGGCGCAAAGTCTACAAAACTACGGATCATCGTATTTGCAGGAGCATCGATATAAATTGGATCAGCATCGCCGCCGCCTTTCTTACCACCGTTTAATTGGTCTTCAGGTAGCTTTGTAATTTTGATATTTTTAAATGCTACCGCTCCGTGGTCGCCCTGTATGCGCAATGGGCCTACGGCCTTTTCCTGATCGCTGGCACCTCTGGTCGGACCAAAAAGTTCCACATTGTCGTGAATGACTACGCCATTGAGTTCTGCAGTTAATATTCTTGCGTTGGCTGTCTTACGACCGGATGCATCAAATTGCGGAGCCTGGAAGGCGATTTTCAGGTGTTGCCACAATCCTGGGGCTTTACTGGCATTCTGCCGGGGTGCATACCCGCCAAAACCTTTCTGCCCTTCCGGTTTTGAATCATCCCAGCGTTCGTAAATTCCTCCGTTATGTGAGGCAAGCGGATTTTTACTTCCCCAGGAATCCATCAATTGAATTTCATAATTGCCTTGCAGGTAAATTCCTGAATTTGATCCTTTTGCCATCAGGTAGTCCAGCTCAAGAATGATATGGCCATGCTGATCATTCGTGAACAGGTCCGTACCCTGATTTTTCTTCCCTGGGTAGTTTACAAGAATGCCTGTACCTTTTACAAGACTCAATTCGTTCTCTTTGTTCAGACTGGCGGTAACGCCACTAGCCAGGGTCCATGATTTTCCTGGATCCTTAAAGGAGGAAAGGTCATTGAGGGAAATGCCGGACTGGTCTGTTAGCTGCTGTGCGGAGACCAGTGTAGTTCCAAACAACCAAATTAAAGCGGTTGTTCTGAACGTTAAATAGTTTAGTTTCATCAATTTACTTATTTTGTACTTAGGTTTCATGACCAATCTTGATTACTATCCTTTGTGTTTATTGACAGTGAATCATGATTGGACATCTTTTTTGTGTGTGTTTAATTAAACTAAATGTAATAAAATCATATACTTTTAAGATATTTTGTAAATAATGATTTTGTTACACTTCAGCAGTGTAAGCTAAAAAAGTTGCCGGAAGTTACAATAAATGCACTTTTTGCAAATAAAAATGTTGATAAATATTATTGTAAAAAATACACTAACTTCTAGATTAAGCTTTCAAATCTAAGTTAGGCCTATAGATGAACTGCAGGTAGATCAATGCCAGGGCAGTGATTGCACTGCAACAATAAAAGGTGACCGGGATCATTCGGAGGTCGTTGATAAAAAGCCAGCCTGCAAGCAAAGCGCCTAAACCGATTCCGGCTTCAAGCGCGATATACATGGTTGCCATGGCCTTCCCCCTTTTTGTGGGCTCGCTGAGGTCGACGGTCCACGCAGAGACAGTGGGCGACAACATACCTGTTGCTACGCCGTATAGTGCGGATGCCAGCATCAGGCTGACAGCGCTATTCGCCATTCCAATCCAGATGGTGGAAGTGGCCAAAACGGCCAATGAGATCTTGATAATGGGGACACGTCCGTAACGGTCTGACGTTTTTCCTGCGACAAAACGAATCAACAAAGATGTGAGCGTAAAGACCATAAAGAAAAGACCTTTGTTCGTAGTGCCGAGGTGGGCGCTCCAATCAGAGATGATCGTGAGAATGGCTCCATAACTGATGTAACTCATAAAAATGATCAATACCGATGGGATCACACGCCATTCAATAATGTCGTTCCTGTTTATTTTAAGGTGCCTGACATTGAATTTAACTTTTCCGGACAGTGTTTCTTTCATGTTTGCGAGGATGACGATCGACAACAAAGCAAATAATGAAGAACAATAAAAGAGTATATCGATGCTGAAGTGGTCGGTGATCGTACTTCCGATAGCTGGCCCGATGGCTAGTCCGGTGCTAAAGCAAATACCATGAACGCCCATAGCCTCACCCCATTTCCCCGGAGGTACAAGATCGGCTACATAAGCGGCCGTAGCTGTAGGCTTGAAGCCTGTAGAAAAACCGTGGATCAACCTCAGGAACAAAAACCCTGCAACTGTAGTTAATAACGGGTAAAGAAAGCCACAGGCGAAACAAACCAGCGAACCAACAGCCATTACAGGTACCCTTCCTATCGTATCAGTTAATTTGCCACTAAATGGTCTAGATATTCCAGCAGTAAGCGTAAATAAGGCAATGATCAATCCTTTGTATTCCGCTCCCCCCATGCCAGTTAAATACGCGGGTAATTCGGGAATCAGCATGTTGAAGCTTGCAGAGAACAGAAAAGAGCTTAAACAAACGAGGCCAAATTGTAGGGTATAGATCGAATTGGGGGATTGTTGCATTGGCGGATCGGTATCGGGTTGTACGGTACAAAGATAGGCAGATTTTAAAACACATCTTTGAGATATTTGTTAGGTTTCATATTCCAACTATAAATATTTATCGACTATGAAGAAAGACAAAGAAGAAAATATAAGGCCTGAACAGGAACAAGATCAACAACCAGGACTCGAAAATGAAATGACACCTTTGCCGGAATATATGCCAAAGAAACCGGGACTTAAATTAGCTGGTAAGGTTGCTCTGATCACTGGTGGCGACAGCGGTATCGGGCGCGCGGTTGCGCTGGCGTTTGTTATGGAAGGTGCTTCCGTTCTGATTAGTTATCTTAATGAAGATGTGGATGCCGAGAAAACAATGGAAGAGATAAAAAAAGTTGGTGGTATGGCGACCAGTATGGCGGGAGATGTTTCAGATGAGGCGCATTGTAACGCTATTGTGGATATGGCTATTGAGACTTTTGGCCGATTGGATATAGTGGTGAATAATGCTGCTGTCCAGTTTCCGCAGGAAAACCTGGAGGCAATAAGTGCCGAACAGCTTGAGCGAACTTTTAAAACTAACATTTTTGCACATTTTTATGTGACAAAGGCGGCGATGAAGCACCTGTCTGCCGGTAGCAGTATCATTTGTACCACATCGGTTACTGCTTACAGGGGTAGCAGTCAGCTGATAGATTATGCTTCTACCAAGGCGGCAATCGTAGGTTTTGTGAGGTCCTTATCTACATCTTTGGCTGAAAAGGGTATTCGGGTAAACGGAGTTGCACCCGGACCAATCTGGACCCCATTGATTCCTGCCACTTTTCCCGCAGATAAGGTGGCTAAGTTTGGTTCAGACGTACCGTTAAAAAGAGCCGGAGAACCCAACGAGGTGGCCCCATGCTATGTATTTCTGGCTTCTGACGATGCGAGTTATATCACCGGGCAGGTCTTACACCCAAATGGCGGGGAAATCATCAAC
>JAPSHM010000189.1 GCA_031179845.1 Pedobacter sp. | reverse complement strand
TTGCTATCAAAACATCGGTGGCCATTGCGGCCCTTGCTATCATGCTCCTAATAGCGCCATTTAAACCGATGACTCATGATCCTTTATTAATTGCCTTTTTTGGCGGACTATTTTTAGGTGGAGGAATTGGACTTGCCATGAGAGGTGGTTGTGTTATTGACGGAACTGAAGTGCTGGCACTCTATATCAGTAAGCAAAGTACGCTTACAGTGGGCAATATCATCTTGATATTAAATATTATAATCTTTGCCTTCGCTGCGATCCTGCTTGGTGTGGATACAGCACTTTACGCAATTCTAACCTATCTTTCGGCGTCTAACACCATTGATTATATTGTTAACGGCATTGAACAATATACAGGCGTTACAATTATTTCGGAAAAGAATATTCAAATAAAAAAGTTTGTCATCAATCAGATGAAACGGGGCGTAACCGTATATAAGGGAGAAGGCGGTTATGGTGATAAAAAAGACATCGACATTTTGTATACTGTTGTTACAAAACTAGAGATGGCCAAACTTCAAACCGCTATAAGAAAAATTGACCCTGATGCATTCGTTATTCAACAGCAAATTGCTGATATAAAAGGTGGCATGGTAAAGCGTCAGGCACTACATTAATTTTATGAAGATATATAATCATTTTTCTGAGTTTGAACGGTTGGATAGTGCGGTAGCAACCATTGGCACTTTCGATGGAGTTCATTACGGTCATCAGAGAATCATTAGAAGACTTTGTGAACTGGCCAGATCAACAGGTGGCGAAAGTGTCATACTTACCTTCTTTCCCCATCCGCGGCTAATTATAGATCCCGAGAACCAGGATCTAAAAATGATCAATACGATCGATGAAAAGGCAAAGATATTGGCTGGACTCGGTGTAGATCATCTGATCATAACTCCCTTTACACGCGATTTCTCCAACTTAAGTCCGAATGAATACATTGAACATATCCTGGTAAACACGATTGGGATTAAACATTTAATCGTAGGGTATGACCATCGCTTTGGCAAGGACCGGGCCGGCGGAATGCCAGAATTGGAAGCAGGTGCAAAAAGACATAATTATCAGATCGAAGTGATCCCTGAACAAGACATTAACGATGTTGCAGTAAGTTCGACCAAAATACGTAAAGCTTTGTTGGAAGGCGACGTTGCACTAGCCGCGGAGTATTTAGGTTACCACTTCTCTTTATTTGGCAGGGTGATCAAAGGTGATAAAATTGGAAGAACAATAGGCTTTCCGACAGCGAATATTTTTATTGAAGAGCCTTATAAGCTTATCCCGTCCGATGGTATTTATGCCGTAACTATTGAAATGGCAGGGCAAACCTATAAAGGAATGGCCTATATCGGACAAAGGCCGACGATCAATGGCATGACCAGGAATATTGAAGTAAACATCTTCGATTTCAACCAGGAAATCTATGGTCAAAATATCACCATGACCTTTCTGGAGTTTTTAAGGCATGATGTTAAGTTTGCCGGACTAGAAGCGTTGAAATTACAATTACAAAAAGATAAAGAAGCAACTTTAGCGTACTTCAGCGACTTGTAATAATTCCATAAAACCAACTCCTTTCTATTAAAAAGGCACTTTTTTTTGTATCTTACGGGAAACCAATTTTCTCTATGATACATTTACCGGTTTTAATAACTGATTTAGGTTTAATCCTTGCGGCTGCAGGAATAACAACACTACTTTTCAAGAGAATTAAACAACCGCTAGTTTTAGGCTATATTCTTGCCGGACTTTTGGTTGGCCCTCATATAGATTTCATACCTACTGTTACGGACCTGGATAGTGTGCATATTTGGGCAGAGATTGGCGTGATCTTTCTGTTGTTCAATTTAGGACTCGAATTCAGTTTCAAGAAATTGGTTAAAGTGGGAGGATCTGCCTCGATCACCGCTATTGTAGAAGTGATTTCCATGCTGGTAATCGGATATATCGCCGGTAAGGCTATGGGGTGGTCAAACATGGATTCGATCTTCCTCGGTGGCATCCTTTCCATATCCTCTACCACAATCATCATCAGAGCATTTGAGGAACTGGGTGTAAAACATAAAAAGTTCGCAGGTCTGGTATTTGGCGTCTTGATCGTCGAGGATCTTGTCGCCATCTTATTACTGGTATTACTTTCTACGCTCGCGGTAAGCCAACAGTTTGCAGGTGCCGAAATGCTCGAGTCTATCTTAAAACTGTGCTTTTTCCTGATCTTGTGGTTCATCGGTGGCATATTTCTGGTGCCAACATTCTTAAAAGCCACTAAGAAGTTGATGAACGATGAAACGATGCTAATTGTGTCCATCGCATTGTGTTTAATTATGGTGCTTTTAGCAGTAAAAGCGGGTTTCTCGCCCGCACTAGGTGCTTTCATCATGGGCTCTATATTGGCAGAAACAACTCAAGCTGAGCGAATAGAGCATTTAACGAAGTCGGTTAAGGACCTGTTCGCCGCAATATTCTTCGTGTCCGTAGGCATGCTGATTGACCCACGTATATTGGTCGACTATGCCGTTCCTATATTGGTCATTACATTTGCTACCATCATAGGTAAATTTTTGAGTTCCGGTTTGGGGGCATTGCTTTCCGGGCAGCCGCTGAAAACCTCGGTCCAAACTGGTCTTAGCTTAGCGCAGATTGGTGAGTTTTCTTTCATTATTGCCACTTTAGGTGTAACCTTAAAAGTAACTAGTGATTTCCTGTATCCGGTTGCAGTAGCTGTTTCTGCAATTACAACTTTTACCACTCCTTACCTAATAAAGGTTTCAGAGCCATTCTATCTTTTTTTAGAGCGAACTTTGCCTAAAAAATGGATTGCATCGATTAATAGGTATAGCTCAAGTACAGCAGGCATCACAACCCTTAGCGACTGGAAAATATTGTTGAAGTCGTACACCTTCAATCTCATTATCCATTCCGTAATCTTGATCGCTTTAATATTCGTAGGTTCCAGATATCTTCAGCCCTTTATTACTACAAATCTAATTAATGGTAATAAAGGAAATATCATCAGTTTAGTGTTCACCTTATTGATGATGACTCCCTTTTTATGGGCGCTGGCCATCAGAAGGATTGAGCGTCGTGCATATTCCCATTTGTGGCTCAATAAAAAGTATACCAGAGGCCCCCTTGTTAGCTTGGAGGCACTTCGCATTGCCCTTGCTATTTTCTATGTTGGTTTTCTAATCTTCCAGCTTTATAATACCTGGCTGGCTATTACTATTGCGCTGGCGCTGATTATATTGGGAATGTTTATCTTTTCCAGAAGACTTCAAAGCTTCTACAACCGTTTGGAAAGCCGCTTTTTATTAAACTTGCATGCAAGGGAAGCGGAAAAAGGACAACGGGAAATTTTACCTTGGGATGCGCATCTTGCAGAACTGGTGGTTGCGCCGGAATCTAAATTGGTTGGAAAAACATTGTTTGATTTATCTATCAGAGAGCACTATGGGGTGAATATCGCTTTGATCGAACGCGGCAGGATCATGATACCAACACCGGGCAGGGATGAGCGGCTTTATCCGAACGACAAGGTACTCGTAATTGGAACTGATCAACAGCTCGCCGCAATCAAAGAACTTTTTGAAGGCAGTGTAGAAGAGAATATGGAAGAGTCGAGTTTCCCTAAAAAAGACATGACCTTACAAAAGGTCGTGATTAACTCAAATTCACCGCTATTTGGACAGAGTATCCGCAGTTCCGGAATCAGAGAAACTACGCAGGGCCTGGTAGTAGGAATTGAGCGACACGGGGAACGAATTTTAAACCCTGATTCAGACCTTGTTTTTGAAAATGAAGATATCGTCTGGATCGTTGGAAACAATAAAAAAGTACCGGAATTGCTGAAATAAGAATTCGGCTAAATCAACAATCAGACGCTATTACTTGATCCAGTGGATATAGGTGATTTTTCCGACGTGATAGGTAGACAACGTAAAGAATAACAAGGCAATACTTTTACTGATGATATAGCTGCTCAATGCAAACCTTTCCTGAATGTATTGTGCAAAGCGGACAAAGCCATACAAAGCCAATGCCGCTCCAATGCCAGATCCAATACTAAAAACAGAGAGAGACAGATAACCAATATCAATCCACTCATGTGAGATCAAATAGGTGCCGATAAACAACCAGTAAGGAATTTGCATCGGGTTGATCACCCCAAGAAGTAACCCGTACTTGATACTGTCCTTCTTAGAATAATCTGCTTTTGGCATTTCCTTTCTGGATCTCCAGGTTAGGACGCCCAAAACACCGAACATGAACACCATTACGATGTCGATTGTATTCTCCAGGTTAATTTCGCTGGACAGCCACTGTACAAAGCGCATGATACCAAAAGTAAACAGCACTTCGACAGCAGAAAATGCGGCAATGAAATACATGGCCTGGCGGACTCCCCGGGTGATTGTGATCTGAACTACAGTCAAATTAATATTACCGGGAGGTATGTATCCTAACATGTTTAGAATAATCCCAAGAAAAAGGGTCAAAAAAAGCATGGACGAAGATACAATGATTTAAGACATTTTACAGCCACTATTAAATTCATGCAAACTACATGTGATCTTTTAAATATTTACCAGTATAGGAACCCTTTACAGGTAATAAATTCTCTGGCGTACCCTCAAACACCACATTCCCTCCTTTATCACCACCTTCCGGGCCAATATCAATTACCCAGTCTGCAGATTTGATCATATCCATATTGTGTTCGATCACCAATATTGAATTTCCCTGTTCAACCAGGGTGTTCAAAGCGATTAACAGCTTCTTAATATCGTGAAAATGCAATCCAGTTGTTGGCTCATCGAAAATGAACATGGTCTTATTGGCATTATTTCCTTTAATCAAAAATGAAGCGAGCTTGATGCGTTGTGCTTCTCCACCAGAAAGGGTATTGGACGACTGACCCAAGTGGACATACCCAAGTCCCACATCAACCAGGGGTTGAAGTTTCAACAAGATCTTAGGTTCATTAACAAAGAACTCCACTGCCTCTTCAATGGTCAAATCCAAAATGTCGGCCACATTTTTATCCTGATAAGTGACATCCAACACCTGCTGTTTAAACCTTCTTCCACCGCAGGTCTCGCAAGGAAGGTAAATATCAGCCATAAACTGCATTTCGATCTTCACCTCTCCCTCACCCTGACAAACATCGCAGCGCCCCCCTTCAACATTGAAAGAAAAAGCAGCTGGTTTTAATCCTGCGGCTTTTGAGGCCGGCAAGGCAGAAAACAAAGCACGTACATCATCCCAAGCCTTCACATAGGTGACTGGGTTCGATCTAGAAGATCTGCCAATGGGGTTCTGATCAACCATTTCTACCTGGCTCACCAGTTCATAGTTGCCATAAATACCATCGTAAGCACCAGTTTGTTCTCCGGAATAATTCCCAATTGCCTTCTGTAAAGCAGGATAAAAAATCTTTTTAATTAAACTCGTTTTCCCAGATCCGGATACACCACTGACTACCGTAAACACACCGAGTGGAATTTTTACATCAATGTTTTTGAGGTTATTTTCCCTCGCTCCTTTGATTAAGACATGGTCTTTCCAATTTCTCCGCTTGGCAGGTACAACTATCTTTTCAGAACCAGACAGATAGCGACCAGTCAGACTGTTCTTATCTTTGATGATTTCCTTATAAGTACCGCTGAACACGAGCTTCCCTCCATGAGTACCGGCTTCGGGGCCAATATCAATGATATAATCGGCAGCTTTCATCATTTCTTCTTCATGTTCCACCACCAGCACCGTGTTGCCTACGTTGCGAAGTGATTGAAGTACTTCTATCAACTTGTTGGTGTCCCGTGGGTGCAGACCAATACTTGGCTCATCTAAGACATAGATCGAGCCCACCAGACTGCTACCTAGTGAAGTAGCAAGATTTATCCGTTGAGATTCACCGCCGGAAAGTGTATTTGAAAGTCGGTTAAGGGTTAAGTAACCCAGTCCAACATTATTTAGATAAAGGACCCTGTTATTGATCTCAGAAAGCAGTCGTTTGGCTATTTTCTGTTCAGTAACTGAAAGCTTTAGATTTTCAAAAAAACCGAGCATGGTTGACAATGGCATCAGCACAACATCTATAATAGACTTGCCTGCTACTTTAACATAGGATGCATCTTTACGCAACCTCGAACCTTTACAATCTGGACAAATCGTTTTGCCCCGGTATCTGGAAAGCATTACGCGATATTGTATTTTATAGGTCTGCTCCTCGAGTTCTTTGAAGAAGTCGTCCAGTCCGCCAAAATATTTATTTCCGGTCCAAATTAACTTTTGTTCTTTTTCAGAAAGTTCGTTATAAGAACGATGTATCGGAAAATTAAATTTTTCTGCACTTTGGATGAGTTTATTCAACCATTCCCGCATTTTCTCACCTCTCCATGGCGCAATTGCGTTGTCGTAAACGCTTTTACTTTTATCAGGAATTACGAGGTCTTCGTCTATACCAATCACGCTTCCGTATCCCTCACATTTCTTACAGGCTCCATACGGATTGTTGAAGCTAAAGAAATTTGGAGTGGGTTCTTCGAAACGGATACCGTCAAGTTCAAATCTATCACAAAAATGAGTTAGTTTACCTTCAAAGTCAACATAACAGTCGCCCTTGCCCTCAAAAAAAGCCGTCTGTACAGAATCAGCCATTCGGCTCAGCGTTTCTTCATCTGTGCTAACGACAATCCGGTCGATCAAAATATTCACCGTATGCTCATCCTTAAGCTCAAAGTCTTTGAAATCTGCATCTTCCAGAATATCCTCTATTTTATGAATTTTCTTTTTGTAGGAAACACGAAGAAACCCTTTTTGTAAAAGAACTGCCAGTTCTTCCTTCAAAGACCGGTTGTTGTGCGGAAATAAGGGGCAAAAAATAGTAACTACACTTTCCTCACCTAAACCCGAAATAAAATCCACTACCGTAGTTACGGTATCTCTCTTTACAATTTTACCCGATTCCGGAGAGTAAGTTTTACCGATTCTGGAAAAGAGTAATTTCAAATAATCATAGATTTCAGTGGAAGTGCCCACGGTCGAACGCGGGTTTGAAGTAATGACCTTTTGTTCAATTGCTATTGCAGGTGCAATCCCTTTGATATAATCCACATCCGGTTTATTCATACGCCCCATAAATTGACGGGCATAGGACGACAAACTTTCCACATAACGCCTTTGTCCTTCTGCATAAAGCATATCAAAAGCCAGGGAAGACTTACCGGAACCCGACATCCCAGTAATGACCACCAGCTTATTTTTGGGTATAGCGACATCTATATTCTTTAGATTATGTACTCTGGCACCCTTTATGATTATGTGTTTATGTGGATCTTTATCGATTTCGTTATTCATTGATGTCTTGCTAGAATAGTGCAAATATACCTAAATAACACGATTTTGGTTTTTTAAGTCCCGGCAAAAATAAAGCTATCGCAGCACTTTTAATTTTTTTTAACACTTTTTATATGGTTTTGTGATAAAAAAATGCTTCTTTTGAAATGTTAACTCATAAATCAAACCACTAACTA
>JAPSHM010000018.1 GCA_031179845.1 Pedobacter sp. | reverse complement strand
GTTATTACCTGATCACTGGCCTCTGGCCAATCGTCCATCTGCCATCCTTTGTGACGATAACCGGACCGAAAGACGATTATTGGCTGGTAAAAATGGTTGCTTTGCTGACCATGTCTGCGGGAATTACAATGCTTGCCGCCTATAAGAATAGTAACGCATCACTGGTATTGAATTTTACATTTGCCCTGAGCTATCTCATCATCGACCTCACATATACCCTAAACGGAACCATTCGCAAAGTCTACCTCGGAGATGCAATAGTTGAACTTATTTTTATAGCGCTTATTCTTCTATTGCATTTCAATATTCCAAAGAAAGTTAGTTACCCGCACAGGAGCTAAAAAGCATATCGAATCTTGCAATAGGGAATCAACTCGGTACAAAGGCCTACCAATTCATTCACCAAATCTCTTTTCAGACCGTTTTTGTACCGCACATTTCTTTGGCCAGTTTGACTGTATTTCACTTGCTGAACATCCGGCGTCCACAATACTTCCTCAGCTTTCGGATGCCACAACATGTTAACCTCATGAAGCGGTTCATTATGGGTCAGAAAAATAATCTCGGTAAAAAGTCCTGCTTTAGTCTGCTCATCCAGTACATCATTCAGTTCCTCAAATAGTTTGCGCCAGTCGTCCGCCCATCCGGGATAATAGATTACCGGAGCAAAGCTCACATTTACTTCATACCCAGCCCGGCGAAAATCATTCATCACCGCAATCCTGTCGCTGATCGGCGAAGTCCTTACGTCTACCAGTTTTGAGATGCCATGTGGCATCAGACTAAATCGGATCCGTGTTTTCTGCTGAGGATCGTAATCTAGCAGACCAAGGTTAACAAACTTGGTAGCGAAAGAAAGCTTCGCATTAGGAATTGAAGCATAAAGATGGATCAAATCTTTCACGTTATCGCAGATGGCTGCATCTACGCTACAATCTCCATTTTCCCCTATTTCATATACCCAGTAATCCGGATCAATCAGATCTTTCGTCATTTTCATCCCCTGCCTGGCGGCATGCCGGGTCAGATACCCCATGATTTGCTCAATGTTTACAAACGTAGTAATCGGGTTTGCGTAACCTTTCCTGCGCGGAACATAACAATAAGAGCAAGACATCGTACAACCGTTGGAATGCGAAGGCGCTACCCAATGAGAACTTCTCTCATTAGCCCTTGCACTCAAACTTTTTTTGACACCTAAGATCAGTACGTTCCTTTTATTCCATAGCCAATCCTCCACTGAGCCTGCAAAGCCAAAAAGCTCAGGAATTTGATTGTGCGCAGGGACTTCAATCAATTTCGCTTCAGGGTATTTGTCTCTGATCTGTTGTGCCCGGGGATACTGCCAGATCTCCGGCTCATGATAGATCTCGTGAATGCTCAGTAAATCCTCAATCTTTTTTTTATGTAGCATAATCCAGCTATAGTCGTACTCATTTCAACCACTGAACTTTTAAATAGTTTCGTTTTTCTTGGATATTTACAGGCTTAAAATCGCTTATCTATCCAGGCCACTTCCTGAAAAGAATAATGGGCCGATCCAATGATATTGCCATATAAAGAAGGTCTTCTGGCGTTCCTATATCGGTAGCCACCCGACTTGATGATTGTTTCCGGATCCAAATCGGCTACAACACATTCGTTTTCAAGAGATCTGCATTCTGCCACAACCTCTCCGAAGGGGTCTAAGATCATAGCGCAACCATTTTTCAACTGGTCATCATCCATTCCAATCGGGTTAGAAAAGACAACGTAGACACCATTGTCGTACGCGCGGGCTGGCAACCATTTCATTAGCCAACGGCGCCCTTTGTCCCCATCAAATTCAGTCCGAAGTCTGTTTGCATTCGCCTCCTTGTCGAGCCAAAGCGTGGAATCGACAAAACCAGCGCCGGGTCTTGGAGACGGTGTGCACATGGTAACATGGGGCATAAAAATAACCTGCGCGCCAAGAAGCGCTGTAGCGCGAACGTTTTCAATAACATTGTTGTCGTAACAAATTAAAATACCGCATATCCAACCTTTAATGTCAAAGACCGTATAACTGTTTCCTGGTAACAGGGCCGGGTTAATGAAGGGATGGAGTTTACGATGTTTGCCGATCAGGCCATTACCATCTACACATACATAGGCTTTATATAAGTTCTCTTGTTCGTCTTTCTCAAATAGTCCGGCCAGAATGGTAACATCATGTTTCTTTGCTATCGCTATGAGCGCCTGAACACTCGGCCCATCGGGTATGGACTCAGACAACATCAAGAGCGACTGCCTATCTAAATTCCGGGCGAAAGTGTACCCGGTTATAGAACACTCATGAAATGAAACAACATCTGCACCTGCTGCTGCGGCAGTTTTTACAATTTCTTCTATTACAGACAAATTATACGCTTTATTACCGCTGGCATTTTCAAATTGGGCGGTTGCAACTCTTAATTTTTTCATGGCTTTTTTTTAACCAAAATTAATGCTGAACAGCGGGTATGCATTGGAGATTTCCGACAAATGTTAACGGGCTGTTATTCTTTTTTGTGTTTCTCAGCGAATTCCGTTGGCGTTAATTTGAATTGGGTGTAGAAACATTTACTAAAATAAGAATGAGAGTTGAAACCAGCCATATAACCTATTTCTGAGATTGTATATTCTTGTTCTACAAGCAATTTCGCCGCCGCTTTTAATCGGATCAATCTAACAAACTCGTTCGGCACGTGACCTGTCTGTGCTTTTATCTTTTTATACAAACTTGACCGGCTTAAACCCACCTCCCTTCCAAGATCTTCCACCGAAAGTTGCGTATCGGAAATTCTCGCTTCAATAATTTGAGTGATCTTGTCCAGAAAATTTTTATCCCGATTTCCACTGTTCAGGATCTCTGTTCCTTCTAGCGGACTTTGTGCAAACCGTAACTTCAAGTTTGCTTGAAGCTCCAAAAGATTTTTAATGATCAGCGACAATTGCTTCCATTTAAAAGGTTTGGCAATGTAGGCGTCGGCACCGCTTTCCAAGCCTTGTATTTCAGCATCAGTATTCGTCTTTGCTGTTAGCAAGACAACGGGTAAATGACTATAGGCAATGTTATTTTTTATGATCCTGCAGAATTCAATACCATCCATCACCGGCATCATTACATCAGAAATTACCAGATCCACCTGATGGTTGTCTAGTTGAATTAAACCCTCATTGCCATTTTTCGCTTTTAAGGTGTAATAACCTTCCGCAGTAAAACTTTTTGAAAGAAAATCCAACAGAGAGGGGTCATCCTCGACGACCAACACCGTCTGTTGTCCCTCTCGTTCTTCAATGACCTCTTCGATGTCAAGTACTGTATCAGGTTCATGGAGCCTGAACGGGATCAGTACGGTAAAAATGGTCTTCAGCCCCTCCTCGCTTTCAACTTTAAGCTGTCCACCATGTTTTTCACTCAACGATTTTGCAAGCGCCAGACCAATTCCAGTTCCGCCTAAATTAGTGTACTGGTGCTCCTCTGTAGAAACTTTGAAGAACTTTTTGAATATACTATCTAATTGCGACCGTGGAATTCCGATTCCATCATCCTCCACACTGATGGAGACCATTTGCTCTCCATGCTCCGAGGTGTACAGCGCATCGACCTTGATCTCCAGCTTTGTTCTTGCAAATTTGAACGCATTAATGAGTAAGTTGCTCAATATTTTCATCAAAGCTTCTGGATCGGCATCTACATTCAGCTCGTTGAAATGGCTTACAACGAAAAATTTCAATCCTTTCTTTTCCGCAATTGGCGAAAATCGATCGCAAATACTGTTTATCAACCAGATTAACTCTACTGGCTCCGGGTGAATCTCAAAGATATCACTTTCAATACGTCTGAAGTCCAACAACTGATTGACCAAGGTAAGTAGCCGATCAGAATTTTCTTCCATCAGCTGCAAGTGTCCCCGGCTTTCTTCATCTTTCGCTTTGTGTGACAACAGTTTTTCTAACGGAGCGATAATTAAGGAAAGTGGGGTTCGGATCTCATGGGCCATAGCCGTAAAAAACTCTATTTTCTGCTTATAAAAATCCTTTTCATTTTTATTCTTCAATCGCTCTAATTTGATTTCCTGGCGTTTTTTTTCCTTTTTAAATACATACCGCCGCAACCAAAAAATGGCTCCGATAAAAACAACGATGTAGATGATGTATGCGGTAATTGTTTTGTAGAAAGGAGGAAGTATCCTGATTTGCATACTAGAGATCTGACCAACGTGTGCCCCCAAATCATTGATCACTTTAACCTGAAAGTTATATTTACCAGGCGGAAGGTTGGTATAAGTTGCCTTTCTTTGGCTGCCCACATTATTCCAACCCTCATCAAAGCCCTGCATCTTGAAAGCGTATTGTAGTTTGTTCGGAGCAATAAAGCTTAGGCAGGCGTACTCGATGCTCAATACAGATTGGTCTGCCTTCAACACCACCTCGCTGGTATAATTTATGGCTGCCTTGAGCGGGCTGTTTTCATCATTGACTAACAAGTCTTTATTAAATAGTTGGAAATTGGTGAATGAAACCTTCGGCATTGCGACGCTGCTGTTTATCCCTTCCGGATGAAAAGCATTAAATCCGTTAATACCGCCAAAATACAGCTTACCGGAGGAATCTTTATAATACGCTTTGTAATTGTACTGTTCGCTTTGCAGGTTGTCCCATTTGCCAAAGTTTCGTTTCGTTCCTGACTTAGGATCAAATTCAAATACACCGTTGTTGGTAGAGAACCAGAGCTTACCCAAATCATCTTTGACAATGCCAAAAACAACTGCACTATTGATTTCCGTGGAAGCGCGGAACTTACCCGTCTTTTTATTGAGAACGGTGAGCCCACCACCGTCAGTTCCCAACCATAAGTTACCATTTTCGTCATCAAACATACAGATCACCTTATTGGAACTGATCGCACCTGGCTTGTTGGAGGTTGCGTATTGGGTTAACTGGTTGTCTCGATCCATTTTGATCAAGCCATTATCATAAGTCGCAATCCAAATGACATAGTCTGAATCCTGGTAAACCTGATAGATACAACTTTTGTCTAAATTTTTTCCTTTCAATCTAATGAATCTATCTTTTTTCTGGTCATAAAGATTCAATCCGGAAATCGTCGAAACCCAGATCCGTCCTTGCCTGTCTTCGTCAATGGAATAAATACTATTGTCGCTCAAGGAATATACATCACCAGGGTCACTCTTATATCTTTTAATCTTACCGGTGATTGGGTTGAGCACATTGACACCGCCTGTGTACATCCCGATCCAAATGTTTCCGGACTTATCCATGTACAACGCATGAATATTGTGGTAGGATAGGCTATCCTGTCCATTCCTGTAGGGGAACTTTCTAAATGTTTTATCAGAGGTATTGAAATGATCCAATCCTCCATCTTCTGTGCCAATCCAGATCTGGCCCGGATTAGTTTCGAGGAATGCACTTACTGCATTTCCAGACAGCGAATTCTTTAGGCCGGAAGGATAGTAAAATTCAAAGCCTGTTCCCCCTTCGTGGTAATAATTGACACCGCCAAAGAAGGTTCCGACCCAAATGCCTCCCTCCCGATCTCTAAACACATTATATACGGCGTCATCGTTGATGCTAAAAGGATCATTGTTCTTGTTTTGATAGACGGTAAATATATTATTCTTCTTGTCATAAATATTCAGGCCTTTTTCTGTTCCTAAATAGATAAATCCCGGCTTGGGTTCATAAATTGACCGCACGATATTATCACTAATAGAATTGCCTGCCGACTTCTGATACACTTTAAAACTGTCCAGTTGCTTATTCCAAAGATTTAAACCTCCCGCCATTGTTCCGATCCAAATGTCACCATGTGCATCCTTGTACAGATCCAGTATAAAGTTACTGGAAAGCCTGGCTTCGGGTGTTGTGGAAGTATAATGCCTGACATGATTTGTAACTGGATTCAAAACATCTATGCCTTTGCCATACGTTCCTATCCAAACCCTGCCATCATCGTCCTCTAAGACTTTAGACACTTCATTTGACGATATTCGTGGCGATGTAGTAGTGGAAAAGTGTTTAAGTTTATTGGTCAGTGGCGAAAAACAGAAAACTCCTTTCTCCTTTGTTGCTATCCAAACATCGCCATTTTTAGATCTCATCACATCATTGATGAAATAATTTTTAAGCGGGTCAAAGCGCCTGAACTTTTCCGTATCCAGATTAAAAACGTAGATACCTTCGTCTGTCCCGATCCAAAAGGTCTTTGCATCAAACCGGAAGATCTTCCGGATGAAATTATTCCCGATCGTTCCGGGTACTCCCTTTTGTTTTTGAAAAGACTTGAAGTTATACCCATCAAATCTGCTTAGGCCATACTTGGTTCCAAACCACATGTAGCCTTGATCATCCTGCTCGATATCCCAGATCGTGTTGGCGCAAAGGCCATCTGAAACGGTATAGTGCCGAAAAAAAAATCGTTGTGCATTGGCCGTGCCGACCGTAAAAAAGCTAAAAAAAAGTAGCAGAGCCAATGCCCTGCTTAATTTTTTGATGTCCATAAATGCTTATGTAGTATACACAAGGTAATGATCTTACTGCATTGAAGTATTATTTATCATTTAGCTTTTTTATCAAATCTACTTCTGCCTGCAGATAAGGAGTGCCATCTTTCCTAAACACTTCATGGAACCATTCTTTCGGTTCCTCTCCGTTTTTAAGTGGGGTATCCCATGCATATTTAGTATTTGATTTACCATCTACCAGGCCCCAATTGATCGCACCAATATTTTCTTTCTTTAACAAAGGCAGCACATTTTCAAATCGGCTTCCCCTGGTGCGCGCCATGTACTCCGTACAGATCATTGGTCGCCCATGTGATTTAAGCATATCGATTACCCTTTGGTGCCATTCCGGTGCTTCATAGTCATGGTAAGTGATGATATCAGAATTTAATGCCTGGAATGCATTTAATTCCCTGTAATCCCAGGCCCATAATCCTGCACTGATTGGCTGGTCAGGATTGATCGCTCTTGCCCATGTAAACACGTTTTTCAACAGCGGGTAGGAGCTGGTCAATTTCCCCGAATTTCCAGGTTCATTGTACAAATCCCATAACAAAATGCGATTGTCGCTCTTGAAATGACCCATCACATCTTTTACATATTTCTCCAGCGCAGGAAAATTCACTTCTTCTTTTGAGTTTGGATCTCCTGGATCCTGAACCCATCCTGAATTATGTATCCCTGGCTTTGGAGCAGGTTGTTTACCGATCTCCGCTTGCTTGTTCCAGCAATCATCGAAGAAGACAAAAATAGTTTTGATCTTATGGCGATCTGCAATGGTCAGGTATTGATCTATTCTTTCTTTGAAGCCTTTGTTATCCTGCTTCCATGCGAGACTGTGAAGGTAAACCCGCATAGTATTGAAACCTAAACCTGCCGCCCAACCAAGCTCTTTGTCGATAGTGGCGGGATCGAAACTTTCTTTCTGCCACATTTCCAATTGGTTGATGGCTGTACTTGGAAGAAAGTTAGCACCAGTCATCCATTTTTGTTCTTTGTGCCAGGCATTGGCTTTTTCCAATGACCACACTTTCCCCACTATCGGGGTTGAATCCTGAGCATTTGCTAACGTCGCGGTAGTTAATAAAAATAATAAGAGGTAATTGATTAATCTTTTCATAGTTGATAATTGAAAGGTGATCCGGTACTATACCCGGCTAAAGTTTATTATTTTGAGATGGGATATCCATTTCCTGGTTGGTATTCACTGGAACTCCGAAATTTGGAGAGCCGTCTGCGTTCCACGTAAATTTTTGAGCCCTTGGCGAACGTTGACGTCCGCATCCCTGACCAGGACCAGAATTTGCATGATATAAAATCCAGTCTTCTTTTCCATCGGGAGATTTGAAGAAAGAATTATGTCCAGGTGCATACACTCCATTTTCAACTGATTGTTTGAACACAGGCTGCTTACTCTTTTCCCAGGAGGTCGCATCCAACAGGTCTTGACCAGTCAGGGTTAACATCCCCAGAGCATAGAAATCTGTCCAGCAACCACTCGCAGAGTAAATCAGAAAGACTTTATTGTTATTCATCAATATTTGAGGCCCTTCATTCACATCTACATGAGGAGGATTTTCCGGATCATTTAAATCGCCATGTTTTTCCCATTCAAATTGAGGTGTTGATATTTTATATCTTTTTCCGTCTATTGTCCAGGGATTTTTCATTTTACTGATATAGATTTCCTGCTTTTGATTGACATCGCCTTCCCATCCTGCCCAAACCATATAAAGCTGTTTCTTATAGGTAAAGATTGAACCATCGATGGCCCACTTATCACTTGCATCACCTACTTTGCCCTTAAAAATCCAATCGCCTTCTAACGGATCTTTCGACGAATTTTCGAGGACATACATCCTATGGTTGTGGTTGTTGCCATCGTCTGCCGCAAAATAAACATACCATTTATCACCGATGTGATGGATCTCCGGAGCCCACAATTGTTTAGCGTAAGCTGTACCATTGGGCGGAACAAAGATGGTCTTCCGTTCGGCACTATTCAACTCCGCCAGATTTTTGGTCTTCCAGATCACCAGTTTATCCTGCATGGTATGGGTGTAATAGTAAAATCCATCTTTGTAAATGCTCCATGGATCTGCCCCTGAAGGCAGCAGCGGATTTTTAAAAGTTTGTGCCAGGCACAATTGAGCAATGCAGACTGCAAAGCAGATCAGCGCGACTTTGAATTGGTTTATCTTTCTATTCATATTATAGTTCTCCAGAAGGAATATTAGTTTTCAGGCCAGTGGCAACAGGCTGTCCAAAGTCCGGACTTCCGTCAGCTTTATATATAAACTTTTGCATTCTGATGTTCCTATTACCAGCACATCCCTGGTTGCTGCCAGAATTCGCGTGGTAGATGATCCAGTGTTCCTTCGAATCCGGCGATTTAAAGAATGAATTATGTCCTGGTCCAAATGCATTTCCTTGTTGTTGTTTAGCAAAAACCGGCTGACTTGCTTTGGTCCAGTCTGCCTGAACCAATGGATCGCCATTTGCCTTTAGACTGAGCATACCCAAAGCATAATCATCCGTTCCACAATAGCTTGCAGAATAAATCAAAAACACTTTGTTTTCGGGAGAGATCAAGGCTTGAGGTCCCTCATTAACGCCAAATCCATTTTTCTCCCAATTAAATTCCGGCGATGTTAATTTTGTAGCCGTTGCCTCTAAGGTAAATGGATTTGACATTTTAGCAATGTAAATATTTTGAGTTAAATCTACGTTGGTTTTATCCGGTCGGCCGCACCACATGAAATATTTTTTGCCATTTAATTCCAAAACAGAACCATCTATGGCCCAGAAATCTGCGCCGGAGCTGAAAATTTTGCCTTTATCCACCCAGGTTCCTGTCGTAGGATCTGCGCTACTATTTTCCAACACCCAAGTCCTTTGATTGACATCATTACCATCGCCTGCCGTATAATAGATGTACCATTTACCATCCAGGAAGAACATTTCAGGGGCCCATACATTCCTGGAGTTCGGAGTACCAGTGATCGGTGTAAAAACCGTTCGGGGAGTAGATGATGCCAGTTTAGACATCGCTGTGGTCGTCCACAAGGTAATGGAGACCCCATTAGTTTGCAAGTAATAATATTTCCCGTCTTTTTGAAAAACCGAGGGGTCTGCTCCATTCATTATCGGATTGGTAAACTCGCTAACAGTAGTTGGCGGATCTATCGGTTTTATCGGGGCTGGTTCGGTGGATTTACCGCAGGATAACGTTACAGCAATCAATAACCACAGCATAACCAATTGATGCTTATATTTCATAAGCTTTCTGTTGTTTATCATAGCGCTGTTTAAGTTTAGTAATTAGGGTTTTGTGTTAAATTTGGATTGAGATCTATATCGAGTTGAGGAATCGGATAAAGCTCGTGTTTACCCACAATGAAGCCGTTAAAATCAGCGTCTCTTGTAGCCAGGGCCGGACTTAGATCTCCCCAACGTGCCAGATCTGCCCAACGCCATCCTTCTCCTGCCAATTCGGTGATACGTTCATGCTTAAGTTGCGCTAAAAACTGCGTTGCATTTAATCCCGGTCTTGCGATGGTCAACGTGGCTAAGCCTGCTCTTTGTCTAACCCAATCTACATATTGATAAGCTTCAACAGTTCTATTCAATCCGTTCAAACATTCTGCGTACATTAACAGTACATCTGCAAAACGGATCAGCCGGTAATTGTTTGGCGAGCGGAAACCTTCCTGATTTTTCCAATGATCATTCAGCAGCTTGCGAAACCAAACGCTATTCGCATCTGGTCCGTTGCCATAACGACTTGCGAATGACTGACCATAAACCATAGTTGCATTTGGCCCGGCAGCATCGGCATTGTCGAAAATAAACGAGGCTGCCAAACGCGGATCCTGAACACCTGTTAGCGTATTCTCCTGTAAAAATTCAGCAATCAACCATCTTCTAGCTCCACCATCAGCATAACCTACGCCCGGTGGCGCAAAGAACTGAGAAATGGAACTTCCTGTATTGTTGATCCTGCTTTCATCTACGTCGTTATCAGTATTTTCAGATTGGTTTTCACTAAACTGGATCTCAAAAACAGATTCCTTATTGTTTTCTGTGCCAACACGGAAGTTATCACGATAATCGGTGGTCAGGTCATACATGCTCTTCCCTTCTCCGGTGATGAGATACGCGAATGCATCGGCTGCTGGCTGATACATCTTTTGCTGAAGATAGGCTTTTCCCAGAAGCGCGTAAGCAGCCCCTTTTGTTGCTCTTCCCAGATCTGGTCCGGGATAGCTCGGTGGCAGATCAACGATAGCATCAGTTAGATCTTTAACAACCTGTGCATAGGCTTCTGCTGTAGTCGCATTTCGCGGCACGTCATCCGTCTGCGAAGGTGTTAACATCAATGGCGGACGACCATAATAAATAGTGAGGTTGAAATAGAATAAGGCCCGTAAGAATTTCGCCTCTGCAAGAATTCTTTTTTTAGCATTTTCATCCATAGTAATTCCGGGAACCCTGGCAATCACCTGATTAGCCCTGAAGATACCGACATATAAATTGGCCCAGGTTAATGCCGTAAGGTCGTTGTTGTAGTTATTTTGATTGAAACGCATTAGGTTGTTCAGTCCGCCATCACCCCCCGAACCAAAACCCTCATCGGATTTCAAGATCCCATGGTAAAACATCCATCGGGAATATAAACTTGCTGTACGGTAGAACGTACTATAAACTGCATTAACTCCTTTCGTCGCATCAGCTCCGGTTTTCCAAAAATTCTCAACAGTAGGTGCATTGGGGTTAAGCGCCTCGAAATCCCGCTTACAACCCAACATAGCAAGGATCGATACGGCGATTGTAAATATATATTTTTTCATGATTGTTTACCTTTAATTAGAATCCTACACTTAGACCGAATGAAATTATCCTTGATGAAGGGTAATTTCCATTGTCGACCCCTGGCTCAAGATTTGCATTTGCTCCAACCACATCTGGATCAAGTCCGCTGTAATTTGTTATTGTAAATAAGTTTTGTGCACTGACATACAGCCTGGCGTTACTAATACTGGCCTTACCTATCAGTTTTTGGGGGAGGCTATAGCCCAGCTCCACATTACGCAACCTTAGGAAAGAGCCATCTTCAACCCAACGATCTGAACTGCCATTGGCATTTTCGTTGATGCCCCTATCACCTGCGGCAAATTGGTAGCCCAGCCTTGGGAAATCGGTATCCGTGTTGGTAGGCGTCCATGGATTGATGTCCTTCCTGTAGTTTGAGTTACCGTAACTATCTAATGATCTTAATACGTCATTATATAGTTTCTGACCAAATGCACCATAAAGTTGTACAGAAAGGCTGAAGTTCCTGAAGCTTGAATTAAACTGCAATCCAGAGGTGAACTTTGGAAAAGGAGAACCAGCGAATACCCTGTCTTTATCTTTAATATCGTCATTGGTACCGTCATCAACTGTGTTTACATAACGAATGTCACCTGGCTTAGCATAGGCACTTTGTGCTCTATGGGCGTCAATCTCTGCCTGATTTTGAAATATCCCATCCGTCTTTAACACATAATACTCTCCGATAGAACGACCCACCTGTGTTCGGGTATTGCCCGACTGGATATAGTCTTTACGTAACCCGGTTTCTGCATCAACACCCAGATTAAGCAGTTTCAACACCTTATTTCTTACCACACTTACATTGGCCGCAATATCCCATTTAAAAGCGCCTTCCGATCCTGGTCGGTAGGCCAGGTTAAGCTCCAGACCTTGATTCTGAATGGAACCGAAATTTACGAGCGGAAATCCCGATAAGTTACCGATATAATTCGGCAGCGGTTGTTCCAGCAACACATCTTCCGAAATAGATCTAAACACATCGAAATTTACAGTAAAGCGATTGCTGAAAAGCGAAGCGTCAAAACCTATATTCGTCGTTTTTTTCGTTTCCCATCTTAGGTCATCTGGAGCCAGCCTTGCCTGAATTGCACCAGCCTGAGTGGTTTGACCAGGACCAAATACTGCGTCTGGCGCCTGGTTAAGAAAACCGATGTATTCGTATGCGTTTAATGTATTGATCCCCAATACGCCATATGAGCCTCTAAGTTTCAAATCTGAGATCCAATCCACTTTGAAGAAATCTTCATTTGAAATTCTCCAGCCCAAAGCTGCTGAAGGAAAGTAACCTGTTTTATTTTGGGGGGAGAAACGCGAATCCTTGTCGGCACGAAAAGTAAGGGTGGCCAAATACTTATCATCAAAAGTATAGTTTAACCTTCCCAGGTATGAGTCCAGCAAAGTTCTGGTAAGTTCACCAGCAGAGTTGCGGCCTTCTCCAGACGTTGATGTTAAGGTGCTGAAATAATCGCCTCCAAACATAGCAAGTTTAATACCGCTGCCCATAGTATTGTCGAGCTGGGTCGTTTGCTGGGTATAACCCACAACCCCATTTATGCTGTGCTTGTCGAATACATAATTATAGTTTAAGGTATGTTCCAGCAGATAACTTAGAAATTGAGCTCGGTTATCGGTCAACTGACTGAAATCAGGGGACTGATTTTGATACCAAGACCCGACTTTTCTGATTGATTTGCTTTTATCGAAGCTGGTTTCCAGACCCAGATTGAACTTATAGTTTAAGCCTTCAATGATTTTGAAGTCTACAAACGCATTACCCAATAACTTAGCATAGTTTGATTTTATAGAAGTAATGTCTGCAATAGCGATTTGGTTGCGCGCAAAGGTGTTAATACTTGCATTTGAACCATACCCCCATCCACCCGGGTTATTATCACTGATCAGCGCATTGTCCTGAACAGGTATCAGTGGAACACTTTCAAACATATCATACCAAGGGTTCCCGGCGAAACTACCGCCTTGAAAAGGAGTTTTGGATGTGGAAGAGGAGATGGCGATGTTCTCTCCAAATTTGAACCTTCCTTTAACGGTTTCTGTATTGATACGGAATGATGCCCGCTCGAACTGCCTGCTGATCAGTACACCTTTATCTTTGAAGTAACCGGCGGAGATCAAATACTTTGAACCATTTCCTCCTCCGGAAACACTTGCGTTGTGATCCTGAACGGAACCAGTTTGAAGCGTTTGCTCGATCCAATCTGTATTTATCCGCCCGTCATAATTGGCAATCCCAGGCTGAACCGCCATTCCTGATGCCTGATAAGCCATTTTGTTGGTCGCCGCATAACCCGCAGCATCCATCATTTCATAGGTTTTGGGGACTTTGGATATGCTGTATCTGGAAGAGATGGCTATTTTTGCCGGCCCTTCTTTACCTTTCCTGGTGGTGATCAGGATCACGCCATTACCCGCTCTTGAACCGTAAATGGCAGCAGCGGATGCATCCTTAAGAATTTGAATATCCTCAATGTCATTGGGGCTGACTGTGGTATTAGGATCCGCAATCATTCCATCAATTACATACAGCGGGCTGGCACTGCCGAAGGTTGCCAAGCCGCGAATATTTACGACCGCTTCCTGACCTGGTGCACCGCCGTTTCTTACTGATACGCCAGGAGCCAGACCTTGAAGTGCTTCAGGAACTGAACGGGAAACCAAACGTTCTGTGTTGGTTGTATTTACAGAACTGGCGGCGCCCGTCAGGTCTCTCCTTTTTATCGTTTGGTATCCGATGACTACTACGTCATCTAAAACTGCATTAGTAGGTTCGAGCATCACATTGATTACCCTGTCGGCGCCCAATACAACCTCTTTAGTAGCATACCCAATGTAACTAAAAATCAAGGTAGCGTTTTCTGGAACTGAAATGCTGTATTTCCCGTTTACATCGGTCATTACCCCTTTATCAGTACCCTTCACTTTTATGGAAACGCCTGGCAGTGTTTCGCCTGTGGATGTACTTACCGTCCCGGTTATCTGGACATCCAGTTTAAATGTGCTGATATCAACAGCATTTTTGTTTGTTCCTGAGGCGTAACCTGGCAAAATCAATGCTGCCAAAACAAATGGCAAAACAAGTTTTCGTTTAAAGTTACCAACCTGCCGAACATGAAAGAATTGAAGTAGAGATCTTTTTTTCATTGTTCAAGAATTAGGTTCATATTTGGTTTGTATCGCTAAACCTTTAGGAAGTTTACCGTAAACAATGTTAGCGACTGGGGAGCTAAAAGGGTATAAAAATTGAATTAAAAGCTGTAACAATTGTGGATTTGACATTCCATGACGGTTGAAACTATTGGATGTGGTGAGTCCATTGTGACACCATGGTAACTTTATGTTTTCTTGGTAAAACCCGGAGCTTATATGTAATTACTAAAGATGGAATGCGGATTTGTATGACGTCCGTTATAGGTTGGTTTGTTTTGAATTTGGGACGCTGGTCGGTCATAATTGCTGCGTGTCTCCATTAGATTTTGTCTTGATTTTGAGAAGGTCTTAAAGGGGCCTTGGATAGGCTGTAGCCAAGGCAAGGCCTAACCAACCCCTAACCAATGCCTACCCAATGCCGATGTAAACTCTATTTAGGAATGGACATAGAAGCCCGGAAAAAAACGCCAGTTTATGCATGATCGCCTTGAGTGTAACGCTATGTCAATACACCTTCGAGGAACTCTGGCAAAAAATGGTGTTCAACAAGAAAAGGACCCGGAAGGGGTTAGTGAAGAAGAAAGGGGTTGAGTAGTTAACTTTACGTCTACCGGTTAATTGTTATCATTTTTTCAATTCAAAAATTTGTGTCGTTTGACCCGGGATCCGCAGGTCTTCCACAGTTGAATAGCTATTTCCGGTAAAAATCTCTTCAACTTGAGCGAATCCATTGATCTGTTCTGCATACCGGTCTAATGTAATCGGGACTGCGTCGTTGTTTGAGTTGGTCACTACCATTACAGACTGACCATCGATGTACCTAAAATACACGAACACTCCATTCTCTGGAACGTATTGCATCAAGCGTCCTTCCCGAAGCGGTTTGCAGTTCTTTCGATAGTTGGCTAACTTTTTGAAATAATCAAAAGCATCATTTTCCAGCGCAGTCCGACCATTTCTTACAAATTTATTCATCGAATCGGCTTTCCAGCCTCCAGGAAAATCAAATCTGACCAGTCCATCAGGTTCAGAAAAGTTTTTCATCAATATTTCCGTTCCATAATAAATCTGTGGAATGCCACGCAGAGTAAGGAGCAGCGCCAATCCTGACTTATATTTATTCATATCTTCATGAATAAGAGAATAGAAACGGCTCATATCATGATTGTCTAAAAAAATCACATTCCTGGTAGCATCTTTATAGATGAAGTCCTGGGAAAGCACCGAATACAAACGGTTGACTCCAGTGGTCCAGCCTAACTCACCATTTAGCACTTCATAGATAGCGTCTTTAACCTGCACATCAGTAATCCCTGGTAAGTGGGTATCTAATCCCTGATTTAGCTGATTACCTTCTGTAAAATATGCCTGGCTTACTAAGCTGTTAACCAGTGTTTCGCCAAACATGCTCAAATTTGGAAATTCAGTTCTCATTCTCTTTGCCCATTTCGACATATATGACAGATCGTTATACGGGTAAGT
Organism: Pedobacter sp.; assembly: GCA_031179845.1. Taxonomy (GTDB): domain Bacteria; phylum Bacteroidota; class Bacteroidia; order Sphingobacteriales; family Sphingobacteriaceae; genus Pedobacter. Next base: position 11,488 of record JAPSHM010000018.1, on the reverse strand, counting down.
ATCAATTCTTAGCCCGTCGATCCCCGCATATTCTACCCACCAGATCAAATTTTGAGTAATGTAATTTTGTACAAATTCATTTTCCTGATTAAAATCCGGCATGGTCGGCGCAAACCATCCATCAAGCATCTTCTTTTTATCAGACGGAGCAGCATAGGGATCCATCAGAGTCTGATCTTTGAAACTAGTTTGCGTATACTGGGGCCATTGATGCACCCAGGTTTCCATGGGTAGATCTTTGATCAACCAGTGTTCCGTTCCCAGGTGATTGGGAATGACATCCTTAATTACTTTCAGTCCTTTTTGATGGGAGATTTCAACAAAATGTTTATATAGCTCATTTGTGCCAAACCGCCGATCAATTCTATAATGATCGGTAATTGCATATCCATGATAGGAAGCGTTAAACTGATCGTTCTCTACTTCCGGTGTTAACCATAATGCCGTAGCGCCCAAATCTTTCAGGTAGTCCAACTTATTGATCAATCCCTGCAGATCTCCACCATGTCGCGAGATCAGCCCTTTTCTGTCGACCTCAACTTCCTTCATTCCATCTATCACGTCGTTTGCAGGATCCCCGTTTGCAAATCGGTCGGGCATCAGTTGATAAATAAGGTCTGCCTGTCCTACACCTGCGATTCGGTTTGCTGCCCTTGATTTTTCTTTCAACTCATAAATGTACTCCAACTTCCGCTTTTTATTGATAGTGAACGTAATCGGAAATTGTCCCGGCTTCACGTTTTCTGCTAGCTCCAGGTCCAAAAAAAGGTAATTTGGATTTTCAACCCGGTGTAGTCGACTAATCTTAACCCCTATATAATTAATCTCTACCTGCATGTTTCCTATATTCTGGCCATAGATCAGCAATTGTAACTTGGGATCTTTCATACCTACCCACCAGAACATAGGTTCAACCCTTTTCAATACCTGAGCAGACGCCCAGGTATTGAAAAGCAGCAGCAAACAAACCGCTAGCGCTTTCATATCGTTAAATTAGTTTTTTACCATGGTTACCTTCACAGCGGTTGGCGTTCCTGTACCATCTGACTTGGTTACGTTTAAGGTAACGGTATAATTGCCTGCTGCAACAGGAACATTGCCACCGTTAATAACGAAATCAGTAAGGCTACCTCCCACGTTCACTGCCCAGTCGTGTCCGAACCTGATCTTGAACTCTCCGGCAAGGAGGTCGAGAGTTAATTTATAGGTCTCCGTCCCGTCGTTGATAAATTTCAAATCGGTATCTCCTTCCCATCCTTTTGGAGTTGCGCTACCAATTAAGGACCAGATCTTCGCTTCCGACACTTCCCACTTTTTCGTGTTCATATCGAAAACAAGTTTGGCTGCACCTGCTTTTGAAACCGCAAAATTTCCTCCTGAAAGTACGAAGCTATTGTTACCAGCATCGCCATATTCCGTCGTCCAGTCTTTTTTAGCAGTGATTTTAAATTCAAGCTTGGTTTCCGGGAAATTGATCACTCCTTCGTATACCCCATTACTTGCGGGAGAGATTAAACTATCCGCAGTCGCCGGTACCCAATTCTGGTAAGCACCAGGCACATAGATCCAGCTAGAAGCTTTGTATGGAATGCCCGACAGCGTGATTACATTGGAATAAGTTACGGCATTAGCAGCTGGCTTAGACTGTAACCGTACTTCCAATACACCTGCTTCCCCAATTACCAGCCCCAGCTTTAGCATCAGCGAATTGATTTCATTTACTGTTGGAGAAAAAGTGTTGGTTTTCTGAATATATTCTACAGGATTTGAGAAGTTATTACCTTTAACATCAAATTGTAAGGTTGACTCAACAGGTATAATTACGCCTTTAACTTCCGCTTGTGGGAAAGTTAACACAAGGGCCGGTTGATCGCCATTTGCCATTGATAAATCCAAGTTGGTTTTGGAGCTGTTCAATGTACCCGCGGCGCTTACTTCCGAAACAAGCCGGGTTTCTGACTTTTCGCAGGAGATTAAACCCAGGCACAGCATGCCTAATAGGCTGGTTTTGATTATAAATAATTTCATGTGACTTCTTGTTAAATGATCAATAGCCTTTGTTTTGGATCAGATTTGTATTGGAAATGATGTCTGCAGTTGGTATAGGAAACAGCGCTCTTGTCTGATCTACGCTGGTCCCAGATTTTGCACCTCCTTTAAATGGCCATAGATAGGACGATTCGGTAAATTTACCATACCGGATCAGATCTGTCCGACGGAAGCCTTCCCAATACAATTCCCTTACCCGCTCATCGAGAAAAAAATCGACATTGGTGGCACTCACATTTCCGGATTTATTTCCATAGGCACGTTCACGCAAAAGGTTTACATAGGTAACGGATTGATCTACAGAACCACCAGAACCACCACGAGCTACTGCTTCTCCATAGATCAGATATTGTTCTGCCAAGCGGAATAATGCGAAGTCAAGAGAACAAAATGGCCCTCCATTGTCGACCAGCGATGGAACGCCTTTCGAGTCCACATTTCTGAATTTGATGGCCTTCAGCCCATCTCCAAACTCATTTAGGTTATCGTTCTCAATCTTGTTCCCAAAAAACATGGCCCTTTTATCAGTGGCACCACTATAATCGCCAAATATCGCAGGGATCACACTTCTCACACGGTTCCCGGACCATCCTCCACTTGGTATTCCAAAGGAAGCGGGAGACATGGTTGCCGGATCAATTGATGCATTGATAATGTAGGTGGTCCCACCATTATTTTGAGTTTTATTGGCATCATAGTTAACTGTCAGGATCATTTCATCCTTACTGGTCAGGTTGTTATCCGTTAGAAATAGGTTTTTGTAATTTGATGCAAGACGGTATCCCGAGGTGATAACTTTCTGGGAATAGGTAATCGCCTCCGTATATCTTGGCGTCCCGGTATAAACTTCAGCGTTTAAATACAACCTGGCTAACAATGCCCAGGCTGCGCCTTTGTCTGCCCTTCCATACTCATTTGCTTTTGCGTTAATCAAATCTGCATCAATGGCTAACAACTCTGACTCCACATATTTGAACAATTCGGTTCTTTGGATCTGCTTAGGAGCCTGCTTCCCAATGGCATCGTCTTCCGTTATAAAAGTGGGGTTGCCAAAGGCATCCAACAATACCCAATATTGAAAAGCTCTTAGGAATCTTGCTTCAGCGCGAAAGTGCCTGATCTCTTCGGTCCCTGTGATGTTCCTTGACGTCAATTTATCTGTTGTACTTTCTCTCAGAAATTCGTTACAAATGGTGATCTGATAGAGTGCCCTGGAATACAGTCCCCTCAAAAACTGATTGTCGGCCGTCCATTTCATTTGAACAAGTTCCGGAACTCCGGCATCTCCCCAGCCGCAAATGGCTTCATCAGTGGTTAGCTCCTGAGCCATCCAAAACAACCTTAAAAAATCCGCAAAACTCACATTTAACCCACCAATGTCACTTGCTGCTGTTGCACCGCTAGAATGGGCCAGGCCAAAGCTTGCATACATTTTCGCAACTCCGGCTTTATAGCCTTCCATTGAAGTGTATACGGTATTACCGACTTTATCATTGGTTGGCGTAAGGTCCAGTTCTGAATGCTTACAAGAGGAGATACAAACCCAGGCTAATGTTAGCAGGAATGTCAATCTATATATTTTTTTCATCGCTATATTTTTAATTAAAAACCAACATTAAATCCCAGGGAATAGATTCTTGGGCGGGGATAAAGGTTAAAATCTACACCTGAAAACACTTCAGGATCAAGTCCTTTATATTTTGTGATGACAAAAACGTTTTGGCAACCGGCTGAGATGGTCAAATTACGACCTTGATTTTTAAACAGCTTCCCTGCATCATACACGAGCGAAAGGTTATCCATTTTCAAGAATGAAGCATTTTTCACATAATAATCGCTTAGGAACTGATAACTGGTGAACCCGGTATTCAGGATATCCCTTGTCGTATTGTTCACAAAACCCTGACTGTTCATGATATTGCCTTGTACCCCGAAAGTGGACGAAACATTGTCATACACATAATTGCCAATATTTGCCCTTAGAACAGTAGAGATGGTCCACCGCTGAAAGGTTAAAGCACTGCTTAAGCCAAAAACAAAATCAGGATCCGGTGATTTATAGAAGTAATTGTCATTTGTATTGACAACGCCATCTCCATTTAAATCGGCATATACGTTTTCCAATGGCCTGCCATTCTCATCATAAACTTGCTTCGACACAAAAAATGACTGCGGACTTTGATTGATTCCGTTATACTTGATGTTGTTTCCTGTTCCACCATTGATTCCACCTGCACTGATCTTAAAGTCGGAGTCTGGATTTAGGGTAAGATTGGTTACTTTTCTTTTGTTGTAGGACGCGTTGAAGCCAATATCCCAATTCAGCTTTTCACCCTGTAACAGAGCGAAATTGATGTTGAATTCGGCTCCTTTGACTTCCATATTCCCTACATTTGTCAACAACGTATTATTGAAGTTGGTTCCTGAAGCAATGTCAATGGTAGATAATAGATTCTTGGTCTTTTTGGCATATACATCAAGGGAACCGCTGATCCTTCCACCTAAAAATCCATAATCTAATCCGGCGTTAATGGTTTCGGTTGTTTCCCATTTCAGATCCGGATCATAGTCTGATGGAGAATAATAATCGTAAAACTTACCTCCCAGCTGGTACTGGCCTGCAGGTGCGTTTAGATAATATTTGGCCAGGTAATTATAATTACCTATCCCATCCTGGTTGCCAGTCTGTCCATAACTTAGTCGGATCTTGAAGTCGGAAAGAATACGGCTATCTTTTAGGAAAGTTTCTTCTTTCAGTTTCCAGGTCAAACCTACAGAAGGGAAATACCCCCAACGGTTTGCCGCAGCAAATCTGGATGAGCCATCCGCACGCATGGTACCTGATAATATGTACTTGTCGGCATAAGTATACACCAATCTTCCGTAATAGGATATCAATTTATTTCTCGGGATATCGAAAGGAAATGCAGGTGTAAACTGCACTTTAGTACCATCGGCACTATAATTTTTAAAATTATATGTCTTGCTGATGTTATCGTAATACCCATATCCGGTTGTGGCCTCAATTTTACTATTCAAACTTTGAATTTGCTTTGCATAGCTTAAATAAAATTCGCCTACTGTGTTATTTTGCGAAGCAAGCGATTGAGTTTTAAATCCATCAGACGCAAAGTTCAGTGCTGCCTCAGCTGGAACAAAAATGCTTCCATAGCCCCGGGAAACATCATATCCCAGGTTCAGATTGGCATGTAGTTCTGGAAGGAAATGAAACGAGTAATCTAGTTGCAAATTTCCGAAACTCCGCTCCGTCTGGCCATTGTTGTCCTGCATCAGAATCATCGCCACAGGATTTCTTGCGGCATTCCTGTTTAGCGCACCCCCTCCGATCCATTCAAAATAACCTCCGTATTCGTTGTTTTGGGTTCTTACAGCTTGGGTTGGATCGAATTGAATTGCATTTGCGATGGCCCCCTGGTTTGCGAAATGTGCATCTGTTAGCGTTCCTTTTAAGTTCAGATCTATTTTTAAATGATTATCGAATAATTTAGGCTGAATTGATAAGCCTCCTGTTGCCCTTTTGAAACGATCAGTGATCAGCATACCTTTCTGATCCAGGTATCCAGCAGAAACTCGGTAAGGAACCTTTTGAAAAGTACCGGACAAGGTCAGGTTATTATCAGAGGAAAATGCGTTCTCATAAATTTCATCCTGCCAATCAGTATTTGCGCTTCCGAGTAAGTTTTTAAACGGCGCATTTCCATAAGTTGCATTTGGATGGGCATCAAAATAATTCCTAATTTCCGCAGCAGAAAATACATCTACTTTTTTTGCTATGGTAGAATAGGCATTATTGGTATTGAACTCTATCATTGCGGCGCCACCAGCACCTTTTTTGGTCGTGATTAAAACCACTCCATTTGAAGCACGGGAACCATAGATGGCTGTCGCATTTGCATCTTTGAGGACTGTAAAACTAGCAATATCTGCTGGATTTATCAACGAGAGTGGATTTGGTGCATTGTTGATGGTATTGCCACTAAAGGGTACTCCGTCGATAACAATCAACGGATCGTTGCTGGCGTTTAGTGAGGCTCCACCCCTGATCCGGATCATACTTCCGCTTCCAGGCTGTCCCCCATTTGACACCACATTCACACCCGCAACCTTTCCCTGTATAAGTTGTTCAGGTGAAGTGATTGCTCCTTTCTGGAAATCTTTTTGACCTACGGTTGTGATAGACCCGGTTAAGTCCTGTTTCTTTTGCGTGCCGTAACCGATGACCACAACTTCGTTTAAGAGTTGGTTAGACGGCAGTAATTTGAAGTTGACCAGCTGATTTTTTGCTCCGAGATTAACCGTTTGTGTTCCGGTATTATAACCCACATAGCTCGCTGAAAGCGTAAAGGTTCCTGGTTTAAGCCCAGATAAGGAATATCTGCCCTGAGCATCTGTCTGGCTGGTTTGTTTTGTACTTTCTATCCGGATCACAGCTCCGGGAATAGGCATATTCAGTTCGTCTGATACCAGACCACTGATACTGACTGTTTGCGCGTGTACAGACAAAATGCCGGCACAACAGAGCAAAAACAGCAGCAGTCCGCTTCTTAGGTAAAGAATTTTCATATTTGGTTATTTAGATTAGTGGCGTAAAAAAGCGCTTATTATTTGATTTGAACGAGGCTAATGGCATATCCGCCACCTGGCGCGCAGTGTTGGATCAGAGTGGAGTTGCTAGTAACTACGCGTTTCTTAATTTGATAAGCTTGAGGGTTGTGCTCATAATGGGCATTTTTCGCATCGCTATATATTGTTGCCAGGTATTTTTTCCCGGGGTCAAGAAAGTCAAATTTGATCTTAGATGTCCTTCCCTGTTCGTCACAGGTGCTTCCTGCAAACCAACTGGTTGAGCCTTTTGCTTTTCTGGCAATGGTAATATAATCGCCAGGTTCCGCTTCCAGGATTTTCGTATCATCCCAATCAATAGCAACATCTTTAATAAACTGGAAAGCATCGAGGAAACGATTATACGTTTCTGGTAAATCGGCTGCCATTTGCAGTGGACTGTACATGGTTACATATAAGGCAAGCTGCCTGGCTAGTGTAGTACGGACAAAAGAAGTATTCTCCGGATTATGCACGCTAACACGTGTTTCGAAAATACCAGGTGTATAGTCCATCGGGCCTCCAACTAACCGGGTAAATGGCAAAATAGTGGTATGGTCGACATTGTTCCCACCAAAGGCTTCATACTCAGTTCCACGAGCAGACTCATTGCCGATCAAATTGGGATAGGTTCGACTTAATCCAGTTGGTCTAACGGCTTCATGTCCGTTCACCATGATCTTATACTCGGCGGCTTTTTTGACTGCATAGAGGTAATGGTTCACCAGCCATTGCCCGGAGTGGTGCTCTCCTCTTGGAAGAATATTTCCAACGTACCCACTTTTTACCGAGTTGTATCCATGTTCCACCATAAACTTATAGGCCGTATCCAAATGCCGTTCATAATTGCGCACTGATCCTGAAGTTTCATGGTGCATCATGATCTTAACACCTTTTGCTGCCGCATAACTTTGTAGTTCCTTTACGTTAAAATCAGGATAAGGTGTTACAAAATCGAATACATAGTCTTTGGATTTATCAAACCAATCTTCCCATCCCTGATTCCAACCTTCCACTAAAACCGCATCGAATCCATGCTGGGACGCAAAATCTATATAGGTTTTTACTTTAGTTGTATTTGCCGCATGTTTTCCATTCGGTTTCGTATTCATATAGTTCGTTGTTCCCAATTGAACATTATTCAAATCGTTATATGCCCATGAGCTTTTACCAGTAATCATTTCCCACCATACTCCAATGTATTTTACTGGTTTAATCCAGGAAACGTCTTTGTACTGAGTAGGTTCGTTTAAATTCAATACCAGCTTAGATTCCAGTATGTCACCCGCCTTGTCGCTCACGATAATGGTTCTCCATGGAGTTTCAAAAGGCGCTTGCACATAGCCTTTATTTCCCAGGGCATCCGGCGTGAGCACAGATTCGAGGACCATATTGCGATCGTCCAGTTCCAATGATAAACAGGAATAATCTATTAGTGCCGCTTCGTGAATATTGATGTATAGCCCATCTTTACTTTTCATCATGAGTGGCGTTTGTAAACTCGTTTCAGAGATTGGGAACTGAGATACATTGGGCGTCACTGCGGCTTTCATCTTTGACCGAACTTCAGATAGATTGGAAGTTATCAAATTGTATTCCTGAGTATCATAGTCTCCCGGTAACCAGAATGTTTTATGATCACCTGAAAGCGCAAACTGGCTGCGTTCCTCTTTCACAATGAAATAATTCAAGCTGTCCTGAGCGGGAAAGCCATATCTGAATCCAAGGCCATCATTAAATAACCGGAAATTGATTTGAATTATTCGCTTGGTGCGGGGCTGCGCTAATGTAACCAGTAACTGGTTATAGTGGTTACGGATTTCCCTAACCTCACCCCATACAGGCTTCCAGGTTTCATCAAATGTATTTTGTTCGCTATGTTTTAGTTCAAAACCATCTAGTAGATCAGGCGCATCTTTAAGTTTCAGTCCAAGTAAGCTCGGCTTGATCACAGTTTTAGATTTATACTGCAACTCGTATACAGGTGCGCCAGAATCAGAAAGCCTAAAACGAACAATGAGGTTACCATCCGGTGATTTGATTTCCTGAGCAAAACCTGAATCCGGGCACGTGAATAGAAAGCCAAAAATTAGCAAGGTGAAAAAACGGAAAGATATACTTCGTGCGTAAAAAGAGGACAAGATCATGCAGGTGCCATTAGGTTTATAGTTGGTTGCTTCGTTGAATCAAATGTAAAGCACATCTCTCCAATTAAAACGGGGCCTTCACAAAAATGTAGAACAAAAATAATGTCAACATATTGATTTATTGCTTATTACGTACTGATCAATGATGTTAAATAGTAGATTTTATAGCTGATAAAGAGAATTATCAGGGATATTCTTAAGGCCGAACCGCACTATAAGCAGTAGAAATGGTACCGATTTCGACGACGAAATGATCAAATTCTTCACGGGGAACTGCCGCTTTATTTCTAATTTTTGTTCTGTAATTATAGATGGTGCTCATCGAACAACGTAGAAAGCTGGCGATTCTTGAACTGTCATGAATCCCCAGACGGAGAAGCGCAAAAATCCGAAGCTCAGTATTTAGTTCCCCGGGCTTCAGTAAAAATTGTTCGCCGTCCAGTAATAACTTGTTGAACTCTTCAACGAAGTCTGGATACAGGTGAAGGAAGATATCATCAAAATTTCTGTATAGCAGCTTCAATTCCCCATCTATCAGATCCGTGGATTTCAATAGCTTAAGCAGTTCCTCGGTTTTACCGGAGGTTGCTCTTTTATTCAACAATTTTCTGTAATCCTCTAATTTATTGATATAATTTGAGCAAAGATCAAGGAAGTTACCAATGTATTCTTCTTTGATCCTGTTAGACTCCAATAATTTACGATTCACACCTGTAACTTCTGCATTCACATCCTGAAGGTCGTTATTCAGCTTTTTTAGCAGATCGTTCGCTTGAGTTATTTCTACCCTACTGAGTCGCAGTTTCTTCATTTGCTTTAGGGCATTAACGACTGCAACGATCAGACAAACAGATAAAATACTGATCAAAAATAGATAAATCAGCAATTGTTTTCGTTGTTTGCTAATTTTAACCTGATGTGCTGCATCAATTATTGGAAACATTTTGGAAATCAACAACGTGCGTAATGGAGCGTTACAGAACACGGCATCATTCATTGAATATTTGATGTATTTATAAGCGTGATCCAGATCGCCCATTTCATACAATGCAATTGACAGTGCTTGTAGTGACGTGTTTTCCTTCACAGCATTCTCGATATCAGAGATCGCCGAGATGGCAAAATACTTACGCTCCATAGGCTTATTTCCCTCGGATCTGTAGACGCCACCTAATGCCGAAGCTAAGATAGCGTGCTCATGGCTTTTTGCTTGAACACTGTTCAACTGATCTAATAAAATCTTTCTGGCTGCTGCATATTGACCTTGCATATGGAGTTTCTCGGCATAGACTGTAGCGTACCGTTTTGTGTTCGGATCAAGAATAGTCAGTAAAGAATCCCTATACAATGCACTTAGCGTTTTATACTTTTCTATTGCTGAGGAATTGTAAGCAGCGATATTGGCGTAAAGATCTTTACAGGATTGATAATATTCCGTTTTTAAATGATGGGGTAATACCTCACTATTGATGCCTTTTAGCATTTGGTCGGCATCCAGGTACATTCCTGAAACAGTATATAATGAAGCGCTCTGTATTCTCGCTTCTGAAATAAGGGTCTTATCCTGAAGTAAATGGGCAATTTTCAAAGCAAGCTCAAAATATCTAATTGCGGAATCAGTTCTATAAGGTCTATATTCAACACCGAGCGAACTATTTATTTTATAAATTTCACGGGCAGATTGACCGGGAGACTCGGATTTAATCTTCAACTGATAGATCTTCAGTTCTTTTTTATCCATATAAAATTGGCTTCGCTGAATCGTATGGTCCAACTCATCTAATATGGCGTTTAGGTCTGATTGTGAGAAAGCGACAATCGGTAATAAACAGAACAGTGTGAATATATAAAGTTTAGTCATGAGCAAAGTGATTCGGCAAACCAAGTACATGGAATTAGGTTACCCTTAAAAGGTAGCTTCACACGCAAAGCTAACGCTAAAAAAGTAAAACTGCTCCCAAATAAAAGTAGCAAACTATTGCAAATTAACCCGAAGCAGTGAACTTTTGACCACTATAATGATGGAGCATATTTAATTTTATTGTTATACCAATAGGAAATGGCCAGAATACCCAGGAACACGAGTGGCATCAGCATGAATCCAACATTCCGATCTACGCAGGCGTGGCTGATAAAGGCAAAGATCAAATTGAAGGCAAGTCCTGCATAAGCCCACTCCTTCAACCTGGCTGGTGTTTTCGGGTAAAATATGGCAAAAGCACCGAGTACTTTACAGATGATAAGTGAATAAGCGAAGTAATCTGGATAGCCCAGCGATTTTGTCCCTGCATTTACATAATCGGGTGCAAATAGTAAGGTGCCAAGCGGCATTAAGCCCTCCCAAATGAGTATAATTGACGTTGCTACCCAAAAAATTGTTTTGTTCTTTTTCATAATGTTAAGATAAATAAAGAGTCATTAGAAACAGATTTTGCTGCTTCTACCTTAATTTCTGTTCTTTTTACTGTATTTTTTTCTTGTTAAGTTTTACAGTTCAAAGATACATTAGGCCATTAGAAAATACTGGTTGTAGATACGACAATTGAGGGGTGCATTATGACAAACTATTAGCTTTTTTTTTACCGTCGTTGTGCCTTTGGGGAAATTAAACGCATCAGGCGATGACCCGGTTCATCGGCTCGTTTTAATTGTCAGAAAATTTGGTCCCG
>JAPSHM010000188.1 GCA_031179845.1 Pedobacter sp. | reverse complement strand
ACTGCATCGATTTAAAAAGTGGTGTCAGATGCTCCCTGGAAGATTCCAGAAAGCCTGCTGGCAAAGGAATCGGGTCCATAGGTTTCCATAGTACTTACCATCATTCCCCGTGCAGCTCCTCCACTTAAGGGGCGAATGAGGGCAGTTGGCAAACCCTCAACAAATCTGGTGTCGGCACCCAGAAACGCAAAGCCATTCTTAATGGCGTTGATCACCACTTCAAAGGTCCCGCTGGTGCGAAGAAGAGAAATGGCCACAAGCATCCCAACGAGATAAGGAACAATCTTGATGGCAGTTTCAAAACCATTTTTGGCGCCATCGATAAAGGCATCAAAGACATCAATCTTTTTATAAAGTCCACCCAGTATAATCAGTAGAAATACCAATAAGATTAATCCGTTACTGAGCATGCCTGAAAATGAACTGATGCCTTCTGCATTTAACGAAACAATATACAGGACCAATAGGCCGATAACAGCTGAAATACTGAGCACCCAAATGATAATTACAGGCTGCAATATATTTATTTTTTGTTTAAAGGAAACGATCAGCATCGCCGCAATCGTACCCACAAAAGTGACGATCAGGCAAGGAATAAATATATCTGTCGGGTTCGATGCATTTTGAGAAGCACGAATAGCAATAACACTTACAGGTATGAGATTCAGTCCTGCTGCGTGTAAGCATAAGAACATGATCTGGGCATTCGAAGCAACATTCTTATTTGGATTGATCTCCTGTAGGCTTTCCATGGCTTTCAGTCCAAACGGGGTAGCCGCATTATCTAAACCAAGAAGATTGGCCGAAAAATTCATGATCATATGTCCCATAGATGGATGACCTTTTGGGATATCAGGAAAGAGTTTCGAAAAGAAGGGGCCCACAATCCTCGACAGCAGTCTGATACCTCCTGCTCTTTCTGCGATACTCATTAAGCCCATAAATAGGGCTAGAATACCAATTAGTTTAAGGCATAGTTCAACAGCCACCCAACAGGTTTGTATGATACCGTCAAGTTTTAGCGGGTTAGCTGCATCGTCGGCTTTACCAATGACCATCCAGTTGAATATATCACTTTGCCCAAAAAAAAAGCATTTTACACTCGCCACGACAATTGCGACAATTATAAATGCTGACCAGATTCTACTTAATGCCATTAATAGTATTTTAATTCAGGTGCTAAATTTAAAGGTTTGATTCTAATATCCCTGTTTAATTTTCAGCCAATTTCAGATTTATAGTGATCTAGCGATTTCAGCTGCCCGGAGCAGAATCAACTAATGCTCCAGATTTATAGCGTTCCCGTAGTTTAAATTTATTGTTATACACAAAAGGCTGAACCATGGATATGATTCAGCCTTTTGTGTTGGGAATAGCTATTATTTATTCTTTTTCTGTTTCGTCTGAGCCTGTTGTTGCTGACGCATGTAATCGTCTAATCTGGCTTGAAACTTCGATTTCTTTTTCTGCTCCACAGGTTTAACTTTATTTTCCTGTAACGTTCTATGAATTTTCTCATCATCAACCATTGATTTGATCATGAATTGCTGTGCAAATGTTAACATATTGGCCAGGAAATAGTAATAGTTCAAACCTGATGGATAACTGTTCAGTACACCCAGGAAGACAATTGGCATGATATAGCCAATGTATTTCATCTGACCAGTTGCACCAGAGATCTGGTTATTGAAATAAGTATAGATCAGCGTTGAGATAGTCATCAACACACACATTAAACTTAAGTGATCGCCAACGAAAGGTATCGTAAACCCAAACTTGATGAAGTCATCATACGTGGAAAGGTCCTTCATCCATAAGAAAGATTCTCCCCTTAATTCAAATAGGTTGGGGAAAAAGAAGAAGAAGGCCATCACAAAAGGCAATTGCAGCAACATCGGCAAACAACCGCCTAATGGATTTACACCCACCTGTTTATAGAGCTTCAGGTATTCCTGTTGCAATAGGGTAGGGTTATCGTCTCCAACCTTAGCTTTGATGACATCCATTTCTGGCTTCAATATCCTCATCTTGGCCATTGAAATGTATGATTTGTAGGTTAGTGGCGACATGGCTACTTTTAGTAGGATCGTCAATACCAAAATGATCAAACCATAATTCCATCCGAAACCTTCCAGGAAATTAAATACTGGTAATACAACAAACCTGTTGATGTATTTTAATGGCCAGTATCCCATGTCAACCTGCTTCTCAATCTCATGACCCTGGGCTTTCAAAGTAGAAAACTTATTCGTGCCGAAGTATATGTTCATCGCGTAGCTTTGTGCTGCAAGCTGGTTAAATGGCATCTGCATCGTAGCACCATACCATTTGATTTTCCCCGGATCTGTACTCACTTTAACGGCAAGCGTTCCCTTATCAAAAGGTATAGAAGGGATCATCACTGCAGAAAAGAAATGTTGCTTGAAGGAGAACCATTCAATCTTTCCTTCCTTCAACTCTTCTTCTTCATCCTTTGCAACATCAAGATGATCTGGATTCAAATCCACATACTTGTAGTAAGGAGCTGAATGTTCTTGTTCCTTTACCCTGGATTTTTCCTGCTCCAACAAAGTAGCTTCCCAGTTTAAAGCAATTTGATTGCCCTGTATAACCTGATTTAAGCCGTTTAGGTTGATGTTAAAACCTACCTGATTACTATTTGGTTTAAGTTGATATACATATTCAATGAATTTGTCGCCCGAATAATTGGCACGCATGATCACGCTACCTGAACTTTGTGTAGCTTCAAAGTAGAGCTCATTTGTGTTCACTACTTTGCCATTGATGTTCAGGTTCAATCCAAACTTATTTTGATCTCCATCAAATAATACGACAGGTTTGCCATCATATGTCTTCTGACCTTTAACCAAAACAGAGAGGATCTTGCCACCTTTATTTGTAAATGTCAGTTTAAGATTTTCATTTTCCAGAACTTGGGTTTGTACCGTTCCAGAGATATGGTTACCGAATGGTCCTTTCATTGCCGCTGAATCTGCAACTGGCAGTGCTGGCGTGGATGTGACCTGGGTAGGAGCAACCGCAACTCCAGCTTTTTTAAGTGAATCAGCGGTTATTCTTTGCTGTTCCTTATTAATTTCAGCCTCAGTCGGCTTAAAAAAATAAAACGAACCTGCCAAAACGATCATGATCAGGAACAATCCTGTAAACGTATTTTTATCCATTATTGTTAATTAAACGCGTATTATTTTGTTTTCTTTTTTGCAAACTCCATCGCCGCGGCGACAAATTTAACAAAAAGTGGGTGAGGATTCGCTACTGTTGACTTTAATTCAGGGTGAAATTGTCCACCAACAAAGAAAGGATGGTTTTTAAGTTCTACAATTTCGACAAGATTACTTTCCGGATTAATACCCGAAGCGATCATTCCAGCGTCTTCATATTGCTTCAGATAAGCATTGTTAAACTCATAACGATGTCTGTGTCGCTCAGTGATGTGAGTTTTACCATAGGCAGCATAAGCTTTGGTCCCTTTTTTAAGATCACAGGCATAAGAACCTAAACGCATTGTACCACCTTTAGCCGTGATGTTCTTCTGATCTTCCATCATGTTGATCACCGGATGGGTACTTCCTTCTTCGATTTCAGTTGTATTTGCACCTTGAAGATTTAATACATTTCGTCCGAACTCGATTACAGCACATTGCATTCCAAGGCAGATGCCGAAAAAAGGAACATTCTTTTCTCTAACATATTTAATGGTATCGATCTTTCCTTCAATACCCCGGCTTCCGAAACCAGGCGCCACCAACACACCATCTAAATGGGCGAGTTTTTCACCTGCATTGTCTGGATAAATTCCTTCGGAATGAATATATTCAACTTTTACCTTGCATTCATTTTTAGCACCAGCATGTATAAATGATTCTATGATCGACTTATAGGCGTCAGGAAGTTCTACATATTTCCCGATCAGTCCGATTTTAATCTCAGAGGTTGGGTTTTTCAAACGGCCGAGGAAATCTTTCCATTTTTCCATGTCCGGCTCATTTTTCTGTGCAAGCTTAAGTTTGCTCAAAACAGTTTTATCCAACTGCTCTTTCATCATCAATAATGGAACATCATAGATGGTAGAGGCATCAATGGATTCTACGACCGCATTAACATTTACGTTACAAAATAACGCGATCTTTTTACGAATATCGAGTGAAATAGAACGCTCTGAACGGCAAACCAGAATGTCTGGTTGAATACCATATTCCAGGAGTGCTTTTACTGAGTGCTGTGTTGGTTTAGTTTTCAGTTCACCTGCTGCCGCAAGGTAGGGGATCAAAGTTAAATGGATTACAATCGCGTTATGCGCACCTTCTTCCCATTTGAATTGGCGTACCGCCTCTATAAATGGCAGCGATTCAATATCACCTACAGTTCCACCAAGTTCGGTGATCACAATGTCATACAAACCGGTTTCGCCTAACAGACGCATGTTCCTTTTGATCTCGTCTGTAATGTGTGGAACAACCTGAACAGTTTTTCCAAGGTATTCTCCCTGGCGCTCTTTGTTGATCACGTTCTGATAGATCCGGCCGGTAGTGACGTTATTCGCCTGTGATGTCGGCACATTTAAGAAACGTTCGTAGTGACCAAGATCAAGATCTGTTTCTGCACCATCTTCAGTAACGTAGCACTCACCATGTTCGTAAGGATTTAGCGTTCCTGGATCAATGTTTATGTATGGATCGAACTTCTGAATGGTAACACTATAGCCTCGTGCTTGTAATAACTTGGCTAATGAAGCGGAGATGATGCCCTTACCTAATGAGGAAGTAACACCGCCCGTAACAAAAATATACTTAGTCATGTTTGTGATTTTCTGAAATAAAGCAGCGATTATCTCCCTGTTTTATTGTTTTTGTACGGGATACAAAGTTAACAAATAAAACCAAAGCAGGGTTGCTCTTTTTACAAAATTTAAAGATGCTGAAAAAACAGGTCTAAGGACTTAACGCCTATTAGGTTATAAAGTAAAACCGTAGAGTTTTCTCATCGCTTCTGCTGCATTTTCCTTCTTATTGTGCTCGTAACGTGTGAATAATTCAATCAGTTTCTTCAAATCCTTTTCCGATTCTATTTTTTTGCCCTTAACTGGCGGGATCAGTTCAGTCCGGTGGTCAACAAACGCATCTACTTTTGTGGCAAACCAGGTGGCATGATATCGGGGTATGGCCAAACCCAATATTGTTCCCGGTAACCCACCGAATCCTTCAGGGCCACCTCGCAAAAGAATCTTATCTGTATAAAAGGCCACGACATAAATGGTATCGTAGATTGTACCAATTGCTTTTCTACATTCGTAGCCTGCAATGTTTCGAACATCATGCAAAATTTTCCATTGCACCTGCGGGATGGTGTCTGTAAGCAGATAGTCATCATCCATCACCCTACGTTTGATCGTCCTATGGTTCTTGTTGTAGTCAGTGTATAATTCGTTGCTGGATTTGACCGGCGAAAAGAAGAAGATACTTCTTTCCTCAGTTTTTTTGTCGTTCTTTTCCGGACGGTACACGGATTTGTTTTGGTCGAAAAAAAACTCCCAATTACTGTTGGCATATTTTTGCATTTTTTCTTTAGCTTCCTGGGGCAAACCTGAGTTTTCCAGGCTTCTGATGAGATTCACCTTTTTTTCAAATGTAATCTTGCCATAGGGCACAAAGATGTCCTGGGCGCTGAGCAGGCCCGACCAGATACAAAAGATCAACAGTATAAAAATCTTTAAATTCATTTGCTTGCAGGCTATTTCGCTGGTTTTCTTTTGATAAAATTACCACTTAAATTCCAGTTTATTCCCAACAATACGTGACGGGGAATGTAACTGAATGTATCCTCACTTTTAACGTTTCCGCCCACAAACCTATTGTAACCGATTCTTTGATTCAAAATGTCAGTAACAGATATTTTGAGTTCAAGCGTTTCACTTTTCAAAATTTTAGTGGATAGATAACTGTTCCAGATCGCAATATTCAAATCTCTGCCGAATGATGCGTTAGCGGGCCTGAATGACAAGGAAAATGAGGTACTGAACTCCAATTCAAAAGGCAATTGAACGGTACCTGAGATTTCATGATTATGTGTAACACTTCGACCATCATTTATTTCTCCAATGGAAGATTTACCGGTCATAAGCGATGCGGAAGGCACATAATTAAATTCTACCCTCGGCGCATAGTAATTCAGCGTCCCACGGAGATGATATTGTGTGTTTGCCGCTTTGTTTTCGGTTCCATTAATGATCGCGATCGTATTTGATCTATTGAAGCCAAGGTCGACACCAAACCGCGTGTGAATTTTGGAAAAGCCCTTGGAATAACTGACATTTCCATTTATCGAGTTATTGCCATTTGCGTTGATGAAGCTGGATATTCGTTTATTGAAATCATCTACCAACTCGGTGCTTACAATGGCATTTGTGGTAAAACCGTAATTGAAGTTTGCAGAAACATATTGGTCTGATTTAAACTGAAAGCTGTTGTAGGAAACGCCAAAATTGTTAGAGAATGATGGCCGGAGCGCTGAATTACCGATCACCTGATACAATGGTGTATTGATTTGCCTTACGGGCTGCAACTGATCAATACTAGGTTGTTGCATAAAACCATTGTAATTTACTGCCAGGCTGGTGTTGTTGTTCACCTTATAATAGATATTGGTTCTGGGCGATAAGTTCAGGTAACTTCTTCTAAAGTCGGTGTTCTTATCAAGGTCATTCAAAACAAAGTTTGTCTTTGTTGCTTCCAGACCACTTGACACGGAGAACTTTTCATTGTTGTATTGAAGGATCAACTTTCCTACATTCGAAAAATTGATGAATTTGAAATTGTTAGACAACGAATCAATCTTTTTTGCATCGTCGATGATGTTATCGAAAACCTGTCTGTCACTACTTGAAGAAATGGTTTTGAAACTATATCCTGCTTCGAGCGTCCATCGTTTGGAAATAGGGCTGGTGTAATTGATCCGGGTACCCAGAGAGTTTTGAATTCCCGAGTTCTTTTTCCTGAGATCCGTATTTTCAATCCTTTCCAGCAAACCATTGTTACTATAGTATTTGGTTGAATTCAAGCTGTTTTCAGTTTGGTTGCTGGTTTGACTTTCGGGCTGAAGATCTATAGAAAGTGTCTGTCCTCTTTTTTTAAATCTTTTCGACCAGTTGATGTTTCCATTATAGGTTTCATTGGTTCCCCGTCCATCATTTTCCTGGTTATTCTGACTAAGGAAGAAACCGTTGTCACCCCGCGTCTCATTTGTACTTTTGGAGTTGCTTTGATCGCGGTTTTCCGTTGCGCGAAACGACAGTTTTAAAGTTGAACGCTGATCTATATTGTAGGTATAGGATCCCCTTAGTGATTCGCCAGCTAATTTCGATTTGTTATCCGTTCGCCCTGTACTATAGAACCGGGTGTCATTCGGCAACAATTCCTCTAAATTTGATGTAGTATGGTTAACGTTCTTGTTTTCAAAAGTCTTAAGGTTGATTTTTATGCCCATTTTATTATCCGAAAACTTATCGGCATAATAGGCTCCCAAACTCAAATTATTGGGCAAAC
>JAPSHM010000187.1 GCA_031179845.1 Pedobacter sp. | reverse complement strand
TGTACATCGGCTTTTTCCGATATCCCTATCAGTGAAGTATAAATGACTGCTAAAAGATAATATCGAAGAATCCCGATATGCTAATCTAGCCCGGACATGTCCGGTATTCGTTTACGCCGGTTTCTCATCAGCGGAAACAACAAGGTGATACAATTCCACTTGGAAAACCAAAATTAATAAACTGTGAATCCTTTCACATACCGAATCAAACTCCTTTACAATCAGCGTAAAAGCTCAAAACGCGTTAGTCCTTTGTCTAAATTTGCCATATAAATAAGTTGAAAATTAATACTAAAAAACATGGCATATATCGAAAAAAATTTATGCGGTCAATGTATCGCAACACTGGTGGTTTCTTACCTACCTGGCCTATTGGAAGACAAGTTCAACTTGGAGATCTGGTAACTATCCGTTTTAAAAGAATGCAATATCTCGGAAATGTTGCTGACCCATCATTTGGTATTCAAATAACCCCGCAAGTAGATCATTCATCAGACAATGCCAGTTGGCAGGGAAAGAGTTCTGTTGATATCAAGATTAAAGCTAAAGGAGCAATACCTGCGGTGGGAAGCAATTTACCAATTGATAAAGCGGGAAAATTACTTTAGAGTTTAGCTCAAAAGGAAGTTTTCTCTTTGAGCCAAAGGGGATTAAGTATCACCGGATTGGGAACCTTGCAAGCATTAGACAGGAAATCATCAAAAAGATAACTGCCTCCAATCTTGGCGGAGTAAGAAAGGTATACCTGATATCGGAAGTTGCAGAAGTACAGAGTTTTGCTTTAACGATTTCAGATTCCGATAATGGTAAATTAGAAGTGGCCGTTAATAATGCCGACTCAGCAGAGTTATCCGACCTTACGAAACCCGCTGCGGGGCTTTCCATGGTTACGCAAAATTCGCTTGAATTTAACCAGATTGGTCAGACTGGCGGCAATGTATTCTTAAAAGGAGAGAAATTTAAATTAAAAGCTGAAAAACGTCAGGAAATTGTTGCCGGCGACCGGACTTTGGCGTCCTTTGATTCGGATATACTTACGGAAGCTTTGCTTTCCAAAATTACCGATGGCCAGGGGCCTGAGCTAGTTACGCTTGACGATATTTCCCTCGAGTATGTAGACCAACTTTTGGGTGTGGAAGAAGCTTAGGGCTTATAATACTGAAAGGATTACAGGGGGCGGATACTTCCCATTATGTGTACGCCCCCTGTTCAAACAGGTTTCCTGGAAGTAAAACTAATTTTCATCAGCTTGTAAGCGTACTTCCTTAGTTAACATTACCGACTTGATTAACTTACAGCTAAAGGGATCACATATCATTGCTGAAAATTTTTGAACAATTAACGAATTAATTCATGCGCACGAAACTTATATTCTTACTGTCGTTACTATTAACAAGCTACTATTGTGAAGCACAATGGTCCGCCGTCGCAAGAATACTTTCCAGAGGGTTTCGTAGTGCAGCTAAAACAATTCCTACTTCAGCATACCAACCCTCTTATCATCCAGTAACCCGTGTTGTCGTTTTGACTATTAGTTTCAGCCATACCGACCAATCGTCTACTAAATTGTTAAATATATCGAAACTTGATAAAGACCATTTATCAAAACTCGGTTATTATAGGATTTCCAACGGGAAATTGAGCCGAGCCGACAGTTACGAAAATAGTAGCACACTTTTTAGGTTTAATACAGAAAAGGATAATTCATGTTACTTTCAATTATTACAGGTCGGGTTGCTCAATGAGATTTCACGGAATCCATATGATAACTTAGCGACTTGTTTAGAAACTATAACATTGAAGTATAAAAATGATAGCTACTTCAAAAGTAATGATATTTATAAAGTTGTTGATCGAATATATCAAATTGAGGAACTGCTGAAACTGAACTATCTGAGTCACAATCCAAAGACTCTTGATAATGCTGTTATTCGAGCCGCCATAAATCATAAAAACATAAATGGCAGTAGGCCATATTTTATGCTTAATCATCATTTATATGATGCCAGAGAGTGCAGGAAGCTACTAGAAAAGTTAGGCGTAATTGCTAAAAATATGAAAGTGGGTTTTTACGATGCCGATTTATTGGTTAAAAAGCGCATGTTAGAATTTCAAAGGGTAAATAATTTGAAGGCAGATGGAGAATTTAATTATAACTCAATCTATTTTTTAAAACAGGAGCTAATAGAAATTGCAGAATTAAAGAAATGTTTAAGAAAAACAGTCAATCCAAAATTGAAATATCATTATGTTCTAGACAAAGAAACCAGGCATAGCATTAAAAAACTGCTTCCTAATGAAGTAATTTTAATAAAAAATTTTTTAACTCCTTCGTTAAAAGAAGCAATACTAAATCGCTTTTATGAATTGAGAGTTTATAGCGATAATTATGCCCCGAAAGCAATTGGATCGTTCATTGATGACTTTTACAAGAAAAAAGCTCCTTTTGGTTTAATAGGATTTTTCAAAGAAGCTGATGCAGAGTATTACATCTATCGCAATAATTTATTGCCAAATAAAAAGTTTTTCAGTGTTTTAAAACATAAACAAGAAATTAAAAGCGTAACAAATGCTCGAAGTGTTTTACTTGCCTTCTCTGAACATCTGGAAGGTTTAGTCAAAGAATCAAGTACTGATGAAATATCGTTCGGATATATTAGACCATATTCAAAAGGTGACCTTTATTTTCATTTAACTGCTGGCACAGACACCTACAAAGTGCCCTCCGGGGCGATGCATAAATTCATTACTAATAAAACGGCAAAACCTCCCAAGGAGTTAGTGGAAGCAATAAATAAATTAAGTGGAAATAAACCTTTAATATTTTTTAGGGATCCCATTATTCAGCAGTTTCGTGGAATAACAGAAACATCTCCAATTTTGGCAAATGCTTTTGGGGAGAATACATGGGTATTGAATCTTTCTTCCTTGATAGTAAGATTACAAGAAATTTCAAAAACTACAAAGGTTTTTTTAGCATCCGATTTTGAATTAGCAACAAAAAATTACAACAGGCGACTTAAAACCTTCAATAATTATGTCGTGGCAAACCCAGGGACATATTTTAAGATTAATGACTATAGAATAATGCAAGTATTAGCATCGAGAATTCAAAAAGAAAGGTTCGTAAATCCAAAAGCAACTTTCGATGGAAACTTTGATTTAGTGCTGACGATTGGTCATAAAAATGAGGAACTCATTAAGTTTTATAGATTTATGAATGATTCGGGCTTTCTCAAGGATAGGCTACCGTTTAATTATAGTTGCTACTTGCAGGATGAAGAGTTATGGAGTTCAAATGTTATTCGTTCAAGTCGGTCTTTGGGTATGGTTTATTACTATCGATTGATAACACCTGATGCTACTCGTAAAGTTTTACTTAGATTTTTTGAAAATGTGGGGAAACCAGGTTATGATGATACAGATCTGCTAAATGTAATGAAAAAAATCATCGACGAATGTGCTGCTGATCCTAAGAATCTAAGTATCAAAGACGATATCGAATCATTAAGAAATACGATGATTTATCAATTATCTAAAATTAATTTAAAACTTTCGCGAACGTATTTTCAAAGTTATGGAGAAACTAAAATTTCAGCTTAATGCTTCAAATGCTGTTGAAACAGATTTGTTAACCGAAATTCCTGATCGTGACTTCGGTACAGAAAAAACTATTGATGAATATAATATTGAGATAGACATTGGTAAGATGCCTATTGCAAAAAACTTACGTACATTATATGAACTAAAGGGGCATATTGTTCCTCCTGAGTTAGCTATATTTAAAAGTTATGACATTTGGATAATTACACAATCTCTCAATATTCCAATAAATGGAGATTTTCGTAAGTTGAAGCAGGTTCAATTCGATGTTGAATACACAAGTGCGATTGAAGGCCAACGTTCTCCTGCTACTATTATTGATGTTTTTCCTCAAACGAAATTCAAAAGAATTTTTAAAGGAAAATTTATTTTCAATGCATCTATTGACTTAAATGGACAAATTGGGGTACCCACAGTTGCATCAAAAATGATTAGGTATTCGGAAGTTTTGGAGGGTACTGGCAAAATACAACTTTCTACTGACACTGACGTAGTTTGCAACATTTCATTTGCGCTTTTATCTCCTGAAATAATATCTGTCGGCATAGGCAATTATACCGGAAGTTGGATTTTGGAAAAGTCTGAAAATTATCCTTTGGTAGGTGACCAACTTTTAATGCATACTGTACTAGTTCCCAAGGAAATGGATTCTATACACTTCAATGCTCGTGTTTCAGCTGTTGCATCCGGTCCTTTTGGGTTACTACCGATACGATTACAAAGTGAATGGGAATCCTTAGAAGTTTTTTTGAGTTAGGAAATCTAACTTTTGCAAAGTGGATTTCTAATTATATTGTACATCTATTGTTTTGACAACGCACGTTTTCAGTTCAATCAAGAATCCCGGTCATAACTCCCAAAACCAACTAATATTCTATTCTGGAAAAGTAAAGTAAGGTCCTTTTGAAGTATATTCCCTACAAGGAATAATTAATGCAATGTTCCGGAAATTGCTGATTTCATTGCAAAAACAACGGGCGTGATGACTAATGCTTCCTATCCAGCGGGAAGTCAAAACTGTAAAAATCACCGTCAACAGTTTCCACCACCTCTTCAATATCGACCACTTTAGACAACAAATGTGTGATCAGGAAACAGGTACCAAAGCTTCTGACCTTCTTTTTAAGTTGATCTTCATCGACTTCCTTAGAAAAGATCTGATTGATGATGCCCCGGACATCTGTTTCTGTGAAATACATTCCATTGTGGCTAAAACGCACCCTCTTATCCCAGAATTCCAGACGTACTGATACTCTTCGACTATCGAAGTCAACGATACTGTCCTTTGCATTCTGTAACAATTTCCAGGCCCACCTGCCATGGTTATTTTCCACAGTCTTTTGCAAGACATCTAAAGGTTTCAAAATCTTATCGGCAATTGACTGGTTACCGTCTTACTTACGGCCTTCTTCGAGCGATGGAGTTATTTTAGCTGTTAATAAACTGAACTTCTATGCGTCGTCATAATGAGTAAACACTGATTTATGAAAAGGAGTTACTTGCCAAAACTGCGTGATTTACCTATCTTGTCCAAAACCAAAACCAACCAACAATGAGTAACAAAAGCTCCAGCATCCTTCCCGATTCTAAACAAGGCGACAACATTTTCGACAAATACTTCACCTTCATAGAAAAACAGAAACTAAACGCAATCTACGTAATTGACCTATCCGGATTAAACCAGAGCGTAACCATCATTGAACGAAATTTAGTGGACCTTTCCCAAAACAAAGAAGCAGGAAAAGAAAGAATTGAACAACTGAACGATAACATTCAATACCTGCTAAACGAATGGTACCTTCCGCTGAGTATGTTCAGCAATAATCAACTTTTTATCAGCTCGTTAGCCTATAACCTATTTGGCCTGTCGCTACTCATCAACGAAATCAACTGGACCGATGAAAATAGCTTAAAAACACTTCTCTCTTTTTTTGCCCCCTCAAATAATTACAACAAGCTATTTTACCCCAGTGTGATCATTAAACCCAATCACAATGACGATTCAACACATTTTGAAATGGAGGAACCGGAAATGAATTACGCTACTGATTACCTAATAGAAGCGCGAAACCATACTGTATCATGGGAATTTACAGAGGCGAGAGAACACCTCAATTTTAAGCTTCACCACCGGAAAAATTTAGAGCTATTTCAAATCACTGCCAACGATCTAATAAGTGATCATGTGGATCAGTTGCGTAGAAAAACCAAAGAACTTAACTTATGGGAAACTGTTCACAACTACCAGCTGTCGCTTTTCGATACCGCCCAGGCAGAATGGACTATTAAGATCCAAACTGATCAAGATGATCCAGACGCGGTGAACTTCTTCGAACTGTTGCACCACTTCACCCTCGCCTTGAAACTCATCGACGATGAGATAGAAATCAAACTGGAAGACTGGGGAAACGGATCAAAATGGGCACTACTTAAAGTGACAATAAAAAGCTTTTTTATTAGAGAAGACGTAAAATCCATATTAACAAAAGCCTTTGATTCCGTAGACGCTCAGCTGGTAAGAAAACCCATCGCAGAAGCCGATAAAACAGAAGCCGAGGCAGAACGCATACTCAGAGAAACGGCCAATCTCAAGACCCGACAACAGGCGCACGAATCAGAGGAACTGGACCTGCAACTAAAAAGAATCAACGTAGTCAAAGGCGCATTAGAAGCCGAAGATCAAATGCTCAACAACCGTCTAAAAGCCATTCATGTTGCTAACCAGCTTTCTGAAATGATCAAAAACGGAATGGTTAAAAACGACGGCGCATTATCGATTGAAATTAACGGGCTCCTAGCCTACCAGTCAGGCGAGCTCATTCAAACCAAAATGGATGAAATCGCCAACAGGGAATCCATACAACCTAAACTCAGTACTCCCGACGCATCATCAACTGAGCAGGGCCTCTAGATAATAAAGTTCGTATAATTTATTAGGCTGCTTAAAAGCCTTGTCCAGGGATTTCGTTTTGATCAAGGTTTTCCTTAACCTTAATTTGATGGCTTTTATCCGTCCGTTTCGAATATGCCGGTAAACGCCGCGTTCACTGCAATGGAGCAGTTTGGCCACCTGTTTAACAGTCAGGACTTCTGTCGGGTGGCTTACGATAGCCTGCGCGTGGGTCTCGAGCACCAGTTGCCCGCTTGTGGCAATTTTGCTGCGCCTTATCTTTTATTTGTCGTTGCGGCTGTTACAAATATAGCTGCAAAATCGCGTGATGGTTGTCTTTGCTATAAACGTTTTGCCGCATTGCTCACAAATTCTGTTTACTGTAATATTGGTACTCATTGATATTCCGATTTACACATTTGAGGATGGCCGAAACGGCTTTTTGACGCGATAAAATCCGTAGGTAACTCACCCAAAAAAAGGGTTGTTTAGCAGATTTAGATGTTATTATGTGTCATTAAGCGTCGTTAAGCGAATTAATTTGACCCATGATTTTTTAGGTGTCAAAATTTCCGTGACGAGCTACAAACGAACAACAACTTTGCGCAAAACTGTGACATCTTTCCAATATATTGGAAGGATACCATCAACATAATTTACTAACAATGAAAATATTACTTGCCGTTACTTATCGTAATCAATGGTTGTTCTAGGGTGTTACTTCCCAATACAGAACTTAATAGTGTCTGACAATCAGCGTTTTACAAAGTAAAAGGGACAAATCAGGGACAAAATTTACAAGACATTTACAAAAATCGAAAATCACTATGTATTACACCGAGTTTCCAAAACTTGCGGTTGCGAAAGCATACATACATAACCATGAATCCCATGCTCCAGCCATAATTGAAAGCAGAAGATTGAATCAATATTGCTTGTTATCCTGGTCCTGCAATCAATATTTGCTTTTTCACCTTTTATGAAACTACAGATACTAACAACTTATACGTATTGAACTTAGTAGGCGCCGCAGATGCTTGAGTTTGATGATGTAGCTAAACAGCCAGCACCTTTTTGAGCTTATCTTCTATGTTGGGTATATTAAATACAAAATTGAAGTAGATGTATT
>JAPSHM010000017.1 GCA_031179845.1 Pedobacter sp. | reverse complement strand
ACTCAGCAATTCCCGATGATACACCGGCTACTACTTTCTCATGCTCATTTCTAAATAATCTCTTTTCCATGATAATTTCCCTCCTGTTAATTTAAAATTGTAGCGGCTTTAAAACTATCTCATCAACATTTACACCCTTACTTAAGTTTAAAATGGTGTATAAAGTATTGGCAATATCTTCTGGTTGTACAAAACGTTCAGCCGGGATTTCTGTCCCCTCCCATGATGAAGTTAATGTAGACCCCGGTAATATTGCGGTCACCTTCACGTTGTATTTCGATAATTCCTGCCTCAACACATTATTAAGACTAAGCAAGGCCGTTTTAGTTACAGAATAACTGCCAGCATTTTCCACCACCTCCTTTGCCGCCACGGAGCAAATGTTAAATATATGTCCCGATTGTTGATCACGCATGATTTTGCCGAAGTATTTGGAGAAGTAATAAGCCGATTTGAGGTTTAAATTCAGTTGCTGCTCTAATTGATCGTCCGACTCGTCTAACAAACTACCTGGCAAATAGGTGCCCACATTGTTTACCAGAACAGCTACGCCCGACATTTTCTTTTTGATCAGCTCGCAGAAAGCATATACTTCCTCTTTAATACTGCAATCTGCTTGCCCCGAAACTATTTTCACACCTGTGTACTTTAATTCTTCTGTAAAATTTTCCAGGTCCTGCCTGCTTCTGGCACAAATTGCCAGGTCATAGCCTTGTTCGGCCAACTTAATTGCGATAGCTTTTCCAATGCCTTTTGTACCCCCGGTTATAATTGCATTCATATCCATACAAGTTAATATGCCGCAATATTACAAAAAACGACTACACTGAATAACATTGGAATAAAAGATTTGTTGAAATCCCGTTAATACGAGCAAACACATCGCGTTTCAACTTTTTATTGTTTCTTTGTATTAATATTGCAAAAAACCTTAGCTAATCTTTCATTGCATGAATTTTACCAATTTTGGTAGATACCTTCTTTTATTAAGGGCGGTATTTAGAAGACCCGAAAAATTTAGAATATACCTGCAGGCCATTTTCAAACAGATGGACTTCATTGGCGTCGGTTCAGTGGGACTAATTGCGATTATATCTACCTTCATTGGTGCAGTAATGACATTACAGATCGCTTTCCAGCTGGTTAGCGACTTAATACCTAAAACAATCATTGGCTCAGTAAACCGTGACTCCAGTATACTTGAACTTAGTCCGACGATCAGTGCTATTGTCTTAGCTGGTAAAATCGGTTCTGCCATTTCTTCGGAGATCGGCACGATGCGAGTAACAGAGCAGATCGATGCCCTGGAGATCATGGGCATCAACTCTCCAGGTTATTTAATCCTGCCGAAGATCATTGCTGGAATTACAATGGTTCCATTATTGGTGATCATGTCCATGTTCCTTAGTATTACAGGAGGCTATATTGGCGGCACCTTGTCGGGCGCGGTTACCGCTGCTGAGTACATGCAGGGTATAACCACGGACTTTAACCCGTACACCATTACAGTTGCTTTAGTGAAAGCCTTTGTGTTTGGCTTTATCATTACATCAGTGCCTGCATATGAAGGTTTCTACGTTAAGGGTGGTGCTTTAGAAGTTGCCCAGGCAAGTACAAGAGCAGTTGTAGTCAGCTGTATCTCAATTTTAGCGTGTGACTACCTGGTAACCCATTTACTATTATGATTGAAATCAAAGACATTCACAAATCATTTGGAGACAATGACGTGTTGCAAGGTATATCTGGTAAATTTGAACCGGGAGTAACCAATTTGATCATTGGCGGCTCTGGCTCCGGAAAAACCACATTGCTGAAGTGTATGATCGGACTACATCAACCGGAAAAGGGAAATGTAGAATATGATGAGCGGGAATTTACTACCATGAACTTTGAAGAGCGAATCGAGATCAGAAAGGAAATTGGGATGCTCTTTCAGGGTTCTGCACTATTCGATTCAATGACAGTTGAAGAAAATGTCATGTTTCCATTGAATATGTTTACCGAGCAGAGCCGCAAAGAAAAGCTCGAACGCGTAAATTTCTGCCTCGAAAGGGTAAACCTGGAAGGAAAGAACAAATTGTTCCCAGCGGAGCTTTCCGGGGGAATGAAAAAAAGGGTAGGCATTGCCCGTGCAATTGCAATGAACCCGAAATATTTGTTTGTGGATGAACCTAATTCAGGACTTGACCCAAGGACGTCAATTGTAATAGATGAGCTGATCAAGGAATTGACTGAGGAATACAATACCACAACCATTGTAGTGACCCATGACATGAATTCAGTGATGGGAATCGGAGACTATATCCTATTCCTTCACGAGGGCAAAAAATTCTGGGAAGGATCCAATAAAGAGATCGCCCACACTGATGTTAAAGAACTAAATGATTTTGTCTTTGCCAGTCGCTTTATGAAGGCTGCAAAGGGAAAATTTTAAAATACCCATTTTATGATAAGCCTGCTTACCCCTACTCACTGGAAAGATTATGAATTAATTGACTGTGGTGATTTTGAAAAATTAGAGCGTTTTGGAAATTTAGTCTTATCCAGACCGGAGCCACAGGCAGTGTGGAAAAAGACACTAACTGATCAGGAATGGAGAAAGCAAACTCATATCCGTTTCAAAGGGCGTTCTGCTACCTCAGGTGAATGGATTAAAACTGCGGCACAGATTCCTGACCGATGGAATGTTGAGTATACTAATGATGACGTGACGATTAATCTGCGACTTGGTCTTACCTCCTTCAAACATGTCGGTGTGTTTCCAGAGCAGGCCGTGAATTGGGATTATATCTCTTCTTCAATTAAAAAGTTGAAAACCACCAGTCCGAAAGTACTAAACCTATTTGCATATACAGGTGCAGCTTCATTGATCGCCAAAGCTGCAGGTGCAGATACAACTCATGTTGATTCAATAAAGCAGGTGGTAAACTGGGCCAATGAAAATCAGGAGTTGTCCAAACTTAAGGATGTGCGCTGGGTTGTTGAAGATGCTTTGAAATTTGTAAAAAGAGAATTGAAGCGCGGAAAAAAATACAATGGGATCATTTTAGACCCACCAGCATTTGGACATGGCCCTAATGGGGAGAAATGGAAGCTGGAAGACCATATACAAGAGATGATGCAGGATGTGGTCCAATTGCTGGACGAACAGGAGCATTTTCTGATCCTGAACACCTATTCGCTAGGCTTTTCATCAATTATTGTCGAAAATTTAATTAAGACCTCATTTCCACAAGTGAGGAATCTGGAAACCGGCGAATTGTATCTACAAGCGACATCAGGTATCAAACTACCTTTGGGCGTGTTTGGAAAATTTAACAGCTTTTAATTGGATCGATCCAGGAAGAACATTTCGCTCTAGTCTAAAAAATTAAATACAGATAGAAGAACGAGTATAGAAAAGTAAACTTCAAAATCATTCCAAAAAAATATAAAATATATTTGCAGAATACCCGTTAAGCGGTTTCTTTATTCCTTTTAAAGGTCTTATACTTGTATAAAAAATCAAATCTATATTTATGAAAATACCTCATCTGGCAGGCATTATTCTCATTAGCACAGCAACTATGGCATTATTTACCAGTTGTGCAACCGATGGAACGAAAGCGAAAGGGCAGACTAAAGTGACAGCGACCGGTGACACCCTGGCTGTACAAGAAGAAAAAGAAGACGATAGCCGCCAGCCGATCGATACAGCTAAATACAATGCGTTGATGCTAAAGCTGGCTAACGGTGACACTACTGGCAAATGGCCGGTCAAAAAAGCAGTATACCCACTAGCTGGAGCGATCCTGCCGTTTCAACGGATTGTTGTATATTATGGAAACCTGCACTCCAAGAAGATGGGCGCATTGGGTGAATATGCACCAAAAGAGATGTGGAAAAGGTTAAATGCCGAGATTAAGCATTGGGAAAAAGTAGATCCGGCTACACCTGTACAGGCAGGCCTTCACTACATCGCTGCCGTAGCCAGCGGAACACCAGGTAAAGATGGCAAATACATCAACAGGATGGGTAACCGACAGATAGACTCGGTGTTGGCAATAGCCAAAATGCGGCCCAATACCATTGTATTCCTTGATTTACAGGTAGCTTTGAGCAATTTGAAAGCTGAACTCCCACATATCGCCAAATACCTTGAATTACCTCATGTACACTTAGGTATAGATCCTGAATTCTCTATGAAAGACGGTTCTTTGCCAGGGAAAAGGATAGGCACCTATGATGCCGCAGATATCAACTACGTTTCACAATACCTTGCCGATCTGGTTAAAAAGCATAACCTTCCGCCAAAAGTATTTGTAATCCATCGTTTTACAAGGAAGATGGTATCTAATTCGCAGAACATCAAGCTACGTCCGGAAGTTCAAATTGTAATGCACATGGATGGATGGGGCGAACCCGAACTAAAAAAAGGAACCTATCGTCACTTTATCTATTCAGAGCCTGTTCAGTTCACAGGGTTTAAAATTTTCTACAAAAATGATTTAAAGAAAGCGCCAAACAGGTTAATGACCCCTGAGGATTTGATGAAATTAAAACCTGTACCAATTTATATCCAATATCAATAAAAAGATACATGCAAAAAAATCCCCTGTCCGTTGTTACGGCAGGGGATTTTTTTGAATATAAACAGCAGTGAGCTATGAACCACTATTTCAGCAATTCGAACACCTTATTTGGGATATCAGAGTTTTGCATAAAACCAGTGAACTGATCCGCACCTGGCCCATAACTTAACAAAGGCACAGGCAAGCCAGTATGATCAGTAGTCGTGAACGTAGCGACAACAGATCCTGTTTTATAGTTACCATCTAATACGATCAAACCACCAGTTTCATGATCCGAAGTGATGATCACCAGGGTTTCGCCGTCTTTATCAGCAAACTCCAATGCTTTACCAATCACTTTATCAAAACTTAAGTACTCGTCTATGCAAACCTTAAATTTGTTGGTATGACCACCTTGATCAATCTTTGCGCCCTCTACCATCAGAAAAAATCCTTTTTTATTATTGTCAGATAGAAATTTCACGCTTTCGTCAAACGCATGCTCAATCACCCGGTAATTGTCTTCCGGACGATCGTGATCGAAGCAAAGCACTTGTTTGCTCTTCCGCGCTCCTGGCAGGCTAGCGACACCTTTAAACACTTCAAATCCACCTGCTTTAACCCGGTTTAATATCGCATCATTGTTAAGACCGAAAGCATCATGATACCCCGCGATCACCAATGAAACAGGGCTTCGGCTCAAATCGGCCGCAATACTGTCACTTTGGTCGCGTTCAGTTCGGTGTGCATAAAAAGAAGATGGTGTTGCCCCTGTTACCCGGTCGTTGCTCACAATCCCCGAACGAATGCCAATTTTGGCCAATCGTTCCGGCAAATTCGGCACTTCCCGGCCATTTTCATCCATACCAATGTAACGGTTATTGGTCTTCTCTCCTATGGACATCGCAGTAGCGCCTGCCGCAGAATCCGTGGTATAATCATTGGCCGCAGCAGTGTTGGAAAAGCCAACATGTTTGATGTGGGTAGCATTCAAAAATCCGCCATTAGCAGTGGCCGCCGCCCAAAATGAGGAAAAGCCAGATCCATCACTGATCAGGAGGATTACATTTTTTGGCTTTGTTTTTCCGTTATCACTTTTATAGGTGGGCTGATAAGTACCATGCTGGCTTACACCTGTATAATTATTATCTGAGTAATTATTCAGAAACCTGGACATTTCTGCTGGTGAGTCGGTATTTAAATAGTCAACTCCCATTTTTATGAAAGCCTGCCAGCAGGTTTTCGTATCCGGATTGCCCCAAAAGCGTACCGGCTTGCCTACCCGGTGTACAGAGTCGATGAAGTTCTTTGTCTTCAATGAATCTTCCCTGACCATTCGTCCTAAGCCATTCCATTTGCTAAACTCCCGTAAACTGGCACTAAAAAATGCTACCCGTTTCAATTGCTCAGTCGTATAGGCTACATTGCGTTGGCCATCAAAGAAAAAAATGTCATCGAAATCTTTAAACCGCTCTGCTGACGGTGCAGCTCCACTGATCACCAACCGTATTGCATCTGGATTGTTTTTCACATCAAAAAAATTGCGGATCGGTTTCAATTTAGCTTCCAGACATCTCAATGTAGCTTCTCCCGAGGTTTTAAGATCGATCATAAATTGAAGTTTGCCCCCATCTTTATAGGCTTTTTGGTTCCCATTTAATTTGATCTGCCTCAAAAGTGGCTCAAGATATAAGCTTTCAATCGTCCGTTTCGGATCGATATCTTTCTTGAAGTGGGCCACATACAGCTCATTTCCTTCCAGGAACACATCAATTTCCATGGATGCAAAATGATTGCCATGTGCCGCATAAAAAGGTTGACTTTGCAAGTAATCATTATGTGAATGTGCATTTTTACCCACCTCATACTGCTGTGCATAGCCCCAAGAACTGCTTCCCAGAATCACCAGGCAAACAAGCATCACCCTTACTATTTTTATTATTTTTATCATCTTGATTATTATTCAAGTCTCGCCCAATTAAGGTTGAAACCAAACTTTAGTATTGTGTGTCGGCATCTTATCACCCATATTTTCCTTCACCCAAAGGATCAGGTTTGGATTGTTTTGTTCATTATCTGAATACACATAGCGCACAGGGATTGGGGATAAAACTGAAGGTCCGGGAACCAGCTGAGGGTATCCTAATCTTCTCCATCCTGCCCAGCCTTCAAATCCATTCAGGTAAGCATCAATCCATAATTGCTCAGCAATCTGCTGAATTGGATTGGCTGCCGAAAGCGATACGATCGGCTGAGCGAGATAAGCTGTTTTCTGCTCCTCAGAGATAAACGGGGTCTCAGTTTGGCTGGCAGATCCAACTGCATTCCATTTTTCCAGCGAAGCCCGAACTGCTGCAAGGTAAACATCAGCCGCTGCACCGTTTACGCCCATGTTGCGTTGAATTGCTTCGGCTTTCAATAACATCAATTCAGTATAGGTCATTAAAAATGCCCGGTTTTCCTTACGGATCCGTTTCCCTATTACGGAATAATCGTCTTTATTCAAACCGGTACTGGCGTATGCTGCTTGTTGTTCAGCATTACTCAATCCTGTACGTTGACCACGATATTCTAAGGGTTTAGACGCATCTGCTGCATGGGCGACAAAAGAATTTTTGGTAGGCGCGGCAAAAATTGTCAGCCTTGGATCATTCTTGCTCTTCAACAAGTTCACCATCACGTCACTTATTCTGGCATTTCCTCCAAAATCCACTCCGCTACCATCAGCAGGAGGATTCTGAATAAACCAGTGATACAAGTCAGTACCATTGTTATAGGTCAATGCTGCGTGGTCACTGTTACCTTCAAAAACAGGATACTCAGTAGGATTATTGAAAATTGCTGCAACCGCTGCTTTTACATCTATTTTGGCAGACTGGCGCATCAAGATCCTTACTTTAAGTGAATTAGCAAATTTCCGCCAACGGATGATGCTGCCACTGAACAGGATATCCCGTTTTACAGTAGTACCTGCAGGCAAAGTTTTCAACTGTTGGTTGGCAGACTCCAGATCCTTTAACATCAATCCGTACACTTCTTGTTGAGCCTGGTAATGCGCAAACTCTTTGCCGGTCACATTTCCCATACCAGCCTCATCGTATGGAATATCTCCATAGGCGTCAGCCATCAGTGAAAGGATATACACTTTAAGGATGGAACCTACTGCTACATATTGCGGCAAGTTAGTTGTCGCCCCAATTTCTTTTAGCTGATTTACATCTTTGATCAAACGCATTGGGCCATTCCATTCTTCACGGAACGAGGCGCCGGTCAGGTTGTACCGACCATCCTCTTCACTTGTACCGCCTAGCCAGGCTAAGTGCTGTACAAACTGTCCCGCACGAGTTGCGCCACTGCCATTCATCGAACTTGCAGCACTGGCAATAATTGGAGGCAACAGCATTTCAGCAGGAACAGTAGCCGGGTTGTTAGGATTTACGTTTATTTCTTCAAACTTACCACAGGAGCTAAGCAGGACCAGCATTGCACCGGTTAATATAGAGAACTTCTTCATTTGCTAAAGGTTTATAAAATTCGATTTAAAAAATTAAAAGTTAAGGTTAAGCGCAAAACCAATACTTCTTAATGATGGAAGAGACATTGCTTCTACCCCTTGGAACTGACCGTCATAAGCCGAAACTTCGGGATCAATATTGGGCACATCAGACCAAAGCAGCAAGTTACGGCCAACAAGAGAAATAGAACCTGTCTTAACCGCTATTTTTTGCATCAATGAAGTTGGCAGGGTATAACTTAACTTTACTTCTCTCAATTTCACGTAGGATGCATCGAAAGTAGCAATTGCATCATTGTTATAATATGCACGCCAGTAATTTCTTACAGTTACTTCTGTTGTATTCGGATTACCGGTATCGATATTCGTACCGCTACCAATCATGTTTCCAGCACCGTTTGCATCGCGATTAACCAACGACTCATTTAAGCTACCTGCATTTATTCCTTCTATGTAAGAACGGGAATGAACTACACCGCCTTTTTGCAGACTGAACAATACACTTAGCGATAATTTTTTATACTTGAAATTGTTAGTGATTCCAGCAGTGTAGTCAGGATTCACATTACCAATGAATGCCCAGTCGCCATTTTCCTCTTGAGGTAAACCGTTCTTATGCGTTAAACCTGCATTATTGTAAATTAAGTAATCACCATATAGCGAGCCGAATGATCCGTCACCTTTTGTATTTAGGGTCCGCAATTCCAATGAAGCCCATCTTTCCAGCTGACGAATACGGGAAATACCAATATTTTCAGCCAGAGAGATTACTTTATTGCGGTTTAAACCAAAATTGACCGACATATCCCAGCTAAAATCCCTTGATTTAACCGGAGTAGCACTAAACATCACTTCCAATCCTTGATTATTCATTTTACCAACGTTCATCAGTTTGGTATCATAACCCGCTGAAGGGTTCAAGGTAACGGGGATGATCAGATCTGTAGTGGTACTTTTGTAATAAGTTACATCCAGTCCAATCCGGTTGTTCAGAAAGCGTGAATCGAAACCGAACTCATACGAATCAACCTTTTCCGGGCGGATGTCAGGATTTGGATAATTGTTATTATGAACCGCAACAGTTTCACCATTCCAACCTTGCTCGATCTTGAAATTTGATGCGGTCTGGTAGGGCTCAAGATCCCTGCGTACTGAAGATACACTTCCTCTCAATTTCAAGAAACTTACTGCAGGGCTGGTCCAGTTAAATAACTCTGAAGCCACTACGCTCAGTGATGCAGATGGATAAAAATAAGAATTGTTCTTTTTTGGCAACGCGCTAGACCAATCGTTTCTACCTGTTAAATCTAAAAACACTACGTTCTTATAACCCAGCTGGGTAGTTGCATAAACCGAATTAATCTTCTTCTCCTGATAAGTGTTACCTGCAACGATTGGTATAGCATTGTTAGACAAGTTGTACACGTTAGGAATAGCAAGTCTACCAGCGATACCACCAAGGCGCTTAGATTTTTGTGTTAGCAAGTTTCCACCAGCATTCGCATTGAAGCTAAAATCACTGCTGAACTTAGTGTCATAAGAAAACAAAACATCGTGATTGGTTTCGAGGAAATACACGTCATCTTCCTGATAATACCCATTAACAAACTGAGATGTAGAAGTCGCATGTCTCATGGTACGTTTGTCGTTATAAAAATCACGACCTGTCCTCACCATCATTTTCAGATTCGGCATAAAGTCGTAGCTCAACTTTACATTACCATACACCCTGTCGCGATTGTTTCCGTTCAGGTTTTCATTGGCTACAAAATATGGATTGTTTAATCTTGATCCATTTGCGCTGTAAATAGGTGATCTCTGTAAAGTGTTCGACGAACCTGGCAACCAATAATCTTTCAAACTTTCCATATTTACATTTCTTGGCATGTACAAGAAGATCTTCATAATGGCGTCATCGTTCTTAGCACCGTAACTGGTCCGGTTGTCGCTCGCTGTATTTACATAGTTCAGGTTTGCATCTACTTTTAGCTTTGGCGTGATCACATAACCTGAATTGAAACCTATTGTATTGCGGCTTAAACCAGTATTTTCTACAATTCCGGTTTGCTCAGCATTGGTATAAGATAAACGGAAGTTCAATTTATCGTTGCTGCTGGCAATCGACAAGTTGTTGGTGTAAGTCTGCCCTGTTACAAAAAAATCTTTCAATTGGTCCGGGTACGCTACAAAAGGTGTAGGAATCCGTTGTCCCGTTGCGGGGTCAATTGGAGAGTCAAACTGAGGAATTAATTGTCCGTTCATTGCAGGCCCCCAGTTTTCCATAATGTTATCATTAGTTCCCGCTCCCATACCATCAACATAAGCGTACTGTCCATCACGACCTTGACCATACTTGTACTGATAATCAGGCAATTTTAATGGAGACTCGAAGCTTGCCTGGCTATTGAAGGAAATGCCCAGGCCTTTAGTTCCTTTTCCTGTTTTTGTAGTGATTAGTACTACACCGTTAGCAGCCCTCGACCCGTAAAGTGCCGCAGCATTCGGACCTTTCAAGACTGTAATTGATTCAATATCATTAGGATCGATCTCTCCCGCTGCATTACCATAATCAACTTCACCTTCACCGTTGGTTAGATTTGGGTTGTTATAATCCTGGCGACCAGTATACGCACGGGTAGATTGCTCGTTGTTGTTACTTACCGGCACTCCATCTACTACAAAGAGCGGGGAGTTGTTATAGTTATAACCACTTACAAAATTCTGTCCGCGGATCTGGATGTTTGCCGATGCACCTACACCACCAGAGGAGTTGGTGATCTGCACCCCTGCTACTCTCCCGCTAAGCGTATTGAGCAAATTAGTTTCATGAGATTCCTGCAACAATTGTCCATCTACCTTTTGAGCGGAGAAACCTATAGATTTGGCCTCACGGGTTATTCCCAGTGCCGTAACCATTACTTCATCAAGCTTATTGTCACTGGCAGATAACGACACATTGATCACTTGACGCCCGCCGACAGTGACTTCCTGCGAAGTGTATCCAATGAATGCAAATACAAGTACTGAATTTTCATCAGGAACAGTAATTTGGTAATGTCCTTTCTGATCAGACACCGTACCCTGGGCAGCGCCTTTTACGCGAATACTAACTCCAGGCAACGTTTCTCTCGTACTGCCATCAATCACCGTACCTGTGATCGTTTTACTTTTAGCCAAAACGATTGAATTCTCATATTCCTGATACGAGATCGCATATGGTGTCAGCAGTCTATGCAAAATATAGGCTAATGATTTATCCTGAAAAGTTTCCTTCTCCACTTCAGCCTTTTTTAAGTTAAGTGATTGCGGATCGTAGGCGAAGTTTAAGCCGGTTTTGTTTTTTATTTTTTGGATGGCCGTTTCTAAATTTTCTTCATTGAAGGAAATAGAGACTCTTTGCTCTAGAATGCCTTTACTAAATGAGTTGTTTGCGTAAAGCTGGCCTGTAGCTAAAAAGATGAATAGCACACAGCAGCTCATTATAGTTGACATTTTTAATACCGGATGTATATTTTTTTTCATCTATATTTATTTGTTTGGTATAAGTTCAGGATGGATTCCTATTTTTGATTCAAGAATTTTGATTTATTCAATTTCAAATAGTGATGCCCCAGGCATCCTATGGAAAGCTGCTGTTAGTTCGAATAACAGCGGCCTTTTTATTTATAAAGTATTATTTTCCCATTTTGCGTTTTGATAAAAAGTCCGTGAATTTTTGTTATAATTTTCAGCATACTATTTTCGCTGACAGCTTTATCTACAGTTAGCGTATACCTCAACTTAGCGATATCTGCATTGGCAGCAACGAGTTCTGTTCCATAACGGCTATTGAAAACATAAGCCAGTTCTTTAAATGCGACATTGTTAAGCTCTATTACCGCATTGTTCCATGCGGCTACATAACCTGTATTGATCGTGTCAAGTTTCAAGGCGCCGGATCGGGTATTGTACCTGAGCAGCTGCCCCTTGCTGAGCAATGCCAAACGTTGTGTCTGATCCACTACCTGCACTTTTCCATGAGAGACCGCAACTTCTACCTCAGTTGAACCTACCATCTTTCTGATGTTAAATGCCGTCCCCAGCACTTGCGTTGTAATTTGGCCGGATTGCACGATGAACGGGCGCTTAAGATTACGTGTGATGGTAAAATAGGCTTCACCTTCATCCATTTTAACCACGCGTTTGCTTGATGAAGTAAAGGTTGCAGGGACATATAACTTCGTTCCAGGCCGTAGAACAACTACAGACTGGTCGGCCAGTGTTACTGTTCTTACAGCTCCAGATGGTGCAGAATAAACTGTCCAGGCTGTTGCCTTATCTAGTGCCTTATCTTTAGGGAAATATTGGTATAACGCGATGCTGAGCGAAGCGGCCAACAAAATCGCTGCGGCAATTCGCGTAATGATTAAACGAATAGATCTAGGCTGATTGATCTGCTGACTAACTTTATCAAAGATTTCGATCCTGATCCTATCTTCTTTATCTACATCTCCAAAGGCATCGAACGCCTGCTGGTCATCTGTCTGATGAAACCATGCAAGGGCCCGCCCATCTGAATCTTTATTGAAGTCACTGTTTGTCTTACCCATATACTAACTCATCATCGCCAAAGCCAAAAAGTACTTTAAGGGACGGTTATGTATACGTTAAAGTTTTGTTAAGGCAACAGTAAACAAAAGCGCAAGGTTTGTTGGGTCAGAATAATAGTGTTTAGTTTTCTTTTTGAGTCGATCCAAAGCTTGTGAAATGTTATTTTTTATGGTCTGCTCGGATAAGGAAAGTTCGGATGCAATTTCACGGATCGACTTATTCTCCTGCCTGCTCAGCATAAAAGCTTTACGCATCGTATCTGGCATCTCATCGATCTCCCGTTTGAAGAAGGCTTCAAGTTCACCCGCCTCGATGTTGTGTTCGATAGAATGCTGCACCC
Organism: Pedobacter sp.; assembly: GCA_031179845.1. Classification (GTDB taxonomy): domain Bacteria; phylum Bacteroidota; class Bacteroidia; order Sphingobacteriales; family Sphingobacteriaceae; genus Pedobacter. The sequence continues at coordinate 14,809 of JAPSHM010000017.1, read as the reverse complement.
GATCATCCTGAAAGATATGATCTCTGGAAAAGTCGGCCTGATTCTTTTTATAGAAACTGATCGTTCTGTTTTTTGCAGCCCGGTTTAAGTACGGGGCAAGCGTACTGTCAATATTAATGGCCTTTCGTGAAACCCAGAGGTTTACAAATATATTCTGGACAATATCTTTGGCGGCGTCCTCATCGCGCAGCCGGCGATAGACCATAGTATAGACCTCCTTCCAGTACCGTTCATATAAAACCCTAAAAGCCGACTGATCTCCTTTTTGAATGGCAAGAAGTAACGCATTATCAGTATCATTAGCATTATACATACTTCAAAGATAGGCACAGGGTGTTAAACTAAAGTTAAGCACAAAACTAGTTTTTGGGAACGCTCATTAAAGAATGGCAAACAAAGATGATTCTTACCAAATGAACTTCACTTCCTTCTTAGGGTTATCGAGTTTGGTACTTTTACGAATCCCGTTAACAATGGCGTGAACCATGTTACTTTGTGAACTATGCTGTTCAAAAAGCAAGTCATTCTCGATAGCAAATTGCTTGATCTGACCGACATTTTCCGACTCTAAATAGCACCAGGCTGCATCTTCTTCTATCTCATATCCCAGATATTTTAAGTTGACTATTTTACCATTTGCGCTGATCTTTAAATGTGCTTTGATATAGGTAGCAATCAGTAAGTCCAGCTGTTTGTGGTCAGCTGGCTTCAAAATGTTTAGCTTTTTATCATACTTTTCTTCTAGTGCTTTTTCAAAATCGTCAAAAAACACCCTGACACTAACCTGAACTGTGCCAGTATGTTTGTTGTGTCTAATTTCAGTTACACTGACATAAAAAGGATGAAATATATTTAACCAAAGAAGTAATAAAATTCCGGACATGTTGTTTTTGTTGATCCTAATAAGGATATTGCTGTAATTATTCGCTAAAATACAATTTTTTTAAATGCAAGATTTCTCCCTTTACTTCCAATTAGGCTGGCAACATATTCTAGACTGGCAGGGATATGATCATATACTATTTGTAACTGTTTTATGTGCAACCTACACCTTATCGGACTGGAAAAAAGTATTGATCCTCGTTACTGCTTTTACATTAGGTCATAGCGTTACGCTCGCATTAAGTGTATTTAAGGTTGTTTCAGTCAGCACACCGCTGATCGAATTTCTAATCCCTGTCACGATCGTAATTACTGCCTTAGCAAATATTCTGGTAAAAAGACAAAAACCTAAAAGTCAGAATTTCAAATATTCACTGGCACTATTTTTTGGTTTAATCCATGGACTTGGCTTTTCCAATTATCTAAAAAGCCTTTTGGGAAAAAGTAACAATATAACAGCAGAGCTCTTTGCCTTCAACGTTGGATTAGAGTTTGGCCAGGTTTTAATTGTAATCGGAGTACTGTTGCTCTCATTTTTCTTGATCTGGTTTGTAAAAATTAAGCGATGGGACTGGAATTTCTTTCTTTCATCCGCTATATTTGGCGTATCGATCGTGATGTCCGTTGAACGGCTCTCCGTTTTACTTTCGTAGTAAACTGAATACGATCGAGTAACCCTAACTAATTACTGAACCACCAATGATCAAGCACCTCTTACTTTTCATCGCTTTTATATCTTGTACTAACGCTTTTAGTCAGTACAACAACAACCCGGGCTCTAATCACGGAAACAAGTTTGAGCAATTGGGGACGATTCTTTCCGATCCTAATATGTACCGCTCAGCTTCTGGCGCGCCTGGCCCAGCCTATTGGCAACAACGTGCAGACTATGATATCAAGGCAGAACTGGATGAAAAGAACCTGCGCTTAAATGGTGTAGAAACTATTACGTATTATAACAACTCCCCTGATCCGCTTCGCTATCTATGGGTGCAGTTGGATGAAAACCAACATAAAGCAAGCAGTGACAATAAGCTCACAGAAAGCAGCAAAATGACCGAGCAAATGAGTTATAGAGATATAGCCGAAATCATTAACCCGGAAAATGACCTGGGTGTAAAAATTGCTAGAGTAACGGATGACAATGGTACCGCGTTGCCATATACCATCAACAATACCATGATGCGAATAGATTTACCGTCCATCTTGCAACCGGGGCAAAAATATAAGCTTAAGATCAACTGGAGCTACAACATTGCTGACCGCATGGCAGACGGTGGCAGGGGTGGATATGAATACTTCAAAGCGGATGACAATTACCTTTTTACCATCACCCAATGGTTTCCAAGAATGGCAGTTTATTCAGATTACCAGGGTTGGCAAAACAAACAATTCGAAGGAAGAGGTGAGTTTGCTTTGGCATTTGGCAATTATAAAGTAAGTATGACTGTCCCGGCAGACCACATTGTTGGTGCAACAGGTGAATGTCAGAACTACGCTCAGGTGTTAAGTCCAACCGAATTTAAAAGATGGACCGCCGCACAATATGCAAAAACTCCTGTTGAGATTATAAATCTTTCAGAAGTGAAGTCAGCACTTGGCAAAAAATCATCCGCAAAAAAAACATGGATATACACGGCGGAAAATGTGAGGGATTTTGCTTTGGTATCATCACGGAGACTGGTATGGGACGCTATGGCTACTCATATCGATGGAAAAAAAATTATGGCCATGTCCTACTATGGTCCGGAAGCCTATCCTTTGTACAACAAATATTCCACTAAAGTTGTCGCGCATACCTTAAAAGAGTATTCAAAATATACCATTCCCTACCCCTATCCGGTAGCCATCTCTGTTGAAGCAGCAAATGGAATGGAGTATCCTATGATCTGCTTCAATTATGGCCGCGCTGAAGAAGACGGCACCTATAGCGAAGCGATTAAGTACGGTATGATTGGCGTGATCATTCATGAAGTGGGACACAACTTTTTCCCAATGATTGTCAATTCAGATGAAAGACAGTGGTCTTGGATGGACGAAGGATTAAATACTTTTTGCCAATATCTTACCGAGCAGGCTTGGGACAACAACTACCCTTCCCAACGTGGACCTGCGCACAAGATCATTGATTACATGAAGATGCCGAAGGACCAGTTGGAACCCATTATGACGAATTCTGAAAACATTATCAACTTTGGCCCGAATGCCTATGCGAAACCTGCTACAGCTTTAAATATTTTAAGGGAAACGGTAATGGGCAGACAGCTTTTTGATCACGCTTTTAAAGAATACGCTAAGCGATGGGCATTTAAACACCCTACGCCAGCTGATTTGTTTAGAACAATGGAAGACGCGTCTGCGGTAGACCTCGACTGGTTTTGGCGAGGCTGGTTCTTTGGAACTGACCCGGTTGACATTGTTCTAAACGATGTACGCCATTACCAGATGAACGATATGAACGCACTATCTAAGCAAAATGAAGATAAAAAGGCCTATGATAAAGCGCAGTATAACATCAGCAGAGAACGCAACCGCAAAGAAGGAATAAAATTTGCCATAGAGCAGGACACAAGTCTTCAGGATTATTACAATAAATTCAACCGCTTTGAGATCAGTAAATCTGCAGATCAGGATTTTAAAAAATACTTAAACAGCCTAACATCCGATGAACGTAAACTCTATGAAAGCAAAAAGAATTTCTATGAACTTGTCTTTTCCAACAAAGGTGGATTGGTGATGCCAATAATAATAGAGTGGACGTTTAATGATGGAACTAAAGAATTAGACAGAATCCCAGCATATATCTGGCGAAAAGACGAAAATAATGTCACTAAGGTATTTGCTAAGGACAAACAAGTAGTTTCCATACAAATAGACCCTTACAGAGAAACAGCAGATATCGATGAAAGTAATAATGCCTGGCCTAGAAAAAGCCAGCCATCGCGATTTGAATTATTCAAACGGTAGGGTTAGGAACGTAAAGTGTATTGTCAGGGTTAAAGTCTAATGGTTTTCAATCTTGACAATACTAGTCAGCTAGAAAAATCCCAACTGGCCTTTATCGTCAATCTTGACATCATCAGGGTTAGTGATTTCAAGTTCAACTTTTTTAACAGGCTTGTCTTTTTTAGGTTCAGCAGTCTCCTCTTGTACTTTCTTATCTGGAATGGTCTTTGGGGCTGAAGCTTGAGCCGGACTTCCCCAAGCCTTTTTCGGCTTTTCAGTAGATGTTGGCTTTTCTTCGTTTTCGCTTTCCTCAACAACATCCTTCGAATCTTTTCCGGTTTTCTTTTTCGTAGTTGCTGGCTTAACATCGTTTGGCTTTTCCTCAACAACGTCTGTTGAACCTTTTTCGTTGTCTATAGCAGCGGGTTCCGGTACAGGTACTTCGAAAGTTTCGAGTTCATCGGTATTCCCCACAGCGCTTTCATCAGTCTCCTGATCGTTAGTTTCAGTTTGCGTTGTATTGTCAGTCGGTTCCGGCGCCGATTTAATTTCGTCTGTAGGTTCTATCTCCTTGTTCTCTGATATCGTAATGTTCTTAACCTCATGAGCAGTAACCCTGTTGCCATTTGCTTTGATTCCTTTTACTTCAATAAAATCAGACAGCACGATCTCCAGCGTTTCGGGTACCTGTGTTTTTCCTTTTAAGATATCGACTGTGATCACTGCTGCCGGGTTACTGGTAAGGTACAAAAACTTGGAGCCATTCTCTTCACTGATCAAGCTCATTTTTTTACCCACACCGATAGCTTCAAAAACAAATCTTTTAATGAAGTAGTTCTTGGCTTTACCATCATACTGAACCACGGCAAAAGGCTTTTCCGGATCGAACTTCTGGATCAGGATCAGATCTGCATCAAAGTGATTGCTCAACTCAAATGTGCTCAGCTCATACCAGCCATCTTTATGAACTTGTAAGATCTTGTCGTCTCCGTCGAATTCGCCCAGGTATTTACCTCTACCATCCACATTGAGCCTTCTCAACAAGTCATCATACCAAATCTTTAGTCCGGATAAGGTTGAGACTCCCTTACTTTTAAGTAAGATCTTTTTAATCGGATACTTAGACAGGATATTTCCCTGAGATCCACGTCCCTTAATCGCAATTTCAGCAAAGTCCAGGTCGAATTGTAATTTCTTTAGTTTAGTATGCGGTTTAAGCTGTACTGTTACAATCTCTGCCTCACCATTGGGATTCGGTGTAAAATATAATACTTTGGAGCCTTTGCTCCCTTTGGTCAAGTCGTATTCCTTGTCCCGTGTGACGCCAACTACTGCAAAGCGCTTGACATAGGAAACTCCAGTTGAACCATCTTTATAAACCATGTTATAAATGGTTCGCTCATCTCCTTTTTTAAATACCTGGGCATGTAATATTCCTTTACCTACGAAAGTCTTGTCCGCCACCTTAGTAATTACACACTTTCCATCTTCTCTAAAAACGATAATTTCATCAATATCTGAACAATCGGCTACAAACTCATCCTTACGCAAGCCGGTTCCAATAAAACCGTCTTCCCGGTTCATGTATAATTTCACATTTGCCAACGCTACTTTTGAAGCTTCCACACGATCGAACAAACGTATTTCCGTTTTGCGTTCCCTGCCTTTACCATACTTATCCTTCAATCTTTGAAACCAGGCAATGGTATAGTCCGTCAGATGGCGCAAATGATTTTTAACAACTTTAATCTCATCTGCAAGCGACTTCATATGCTCATCCGCTTTTTTCACATCAAAGCGGGTAATGCTACTCATTGGTTTATCGATTAGCTTTTTGAAATCTTCTGGCAAAATTTCCCGGTAAAGATCATCCTTGAACGGCTCAAACAAATTATTCAAGACCTCTACTACAACATCAAAATTCCCTGAGTTCTCATATTCGGCATTTTTATACATGCCTTCCTGAATGAAGATCTTCAATAACGAGCTGAAGAATATTTTCTCCTGAAGTTCATGTAATTTAATCTCCAGCTCTTTTTTCAATAAGGCCTTTGTATGATAGGTATTCTCAGTCAGGATATCGTTGACACTTAGAAACTGTGGCTTTTCATCCTTGATGATACAGGTATTTGGAGAAATAGAAACTTCGCAGGAAGTAAAGGCATACAATGCATCAATTGTTACGTCCGGAGAAATTCCTGGCGCTAGCTGGATCACAATTTCAACGTGTGCTGCGGTATTATCTTCGATCTTTTTGATCTTGATCTTTCCTTTGTCGTTGGCCGACAGGATGCTATCGATCACAGACCCGGTAGTCGTACTATACGGGATCTCCGTAATCACCAAAGTCTTTTTGTCCTTTTCAGTAATCTTTGCTCTTACTCTGATCCTGCCACCGCGCATACCTTCATTGTACGCAGAAAAATCTGCCATTCCTCCGGTGAAGAAATCAGGCAAAATATTAGGTCGCTGACCTTTTAAAGCTTCAATCGAAGCATCGAGTAGTTCATTGAAATTATGAGGCATTACTTTGGTCGCTAAACCAACTGCAATTCCTTCGGCACCCTGCGCGAGCAACAGTGGAAATTTAACCGGCAAGGTGACAGGTTCGTTATTCCTTCCGTCATAGCTCAGCTGCCAAATGGTAGTATCACCATTGAACACCACTTCATTGGCAAATTTAGACAGCCGTGCCTCAATATATCGAGGAGCAGCAGCGTTGTCTCCCGTGATTGGATCACCCCAGTTCCCCTGGCAATCGATCAATAGATCTTTCTGACCAATTTGAACCATAGCATCTCCAATTGACGCATCTCCATGTGGATGGTACTTCATGGTATTTCCAATCACATTTGCAGCCTTATTGAAACGACCATCGTCCATTTCCTTCAAGGAGTGCATAATACGTCGTTGCACCGGCTTCAAGCCGTCATTGATGTGTGGTACAGCGCGATCCAGAATTACATAGGAAGCATAATCGAGGAACCAATTCTCATAAAGTCCGTTAATTGGAATTACGGTATGTTTATTTTCTTCGTTTATGTTGTTTTCTATTTCTTCACTCATCAAAAAAGGGATTCTATGCGGTAAATATAAGGGTTGAAAACGAAATTCTAAGAACTGAGTTTTTAACAGTTTTTAGTTCGGGGAATATTCGGAACAAAATTAAAAAAACTATCGGATTCCGACAACAAAGTAACTGCGCCAAACGGTTTTGTTCATACCTTTAAACAATTGATCTAATAGATTGTAATATACTTAACAATGCAAAAAAAACAGCTGCCCATGGCATGGTTTTAGTTATTGTTGTCAACATGAACCTTCAATCCAGCTCCATTGAATAAATATATAAGAAAGTCGTTAAAAGTTTTGCTTTGGATAATAGGTAGTGTCATCGTACTGGTTCTCCTAATCGCACTCTCACTGAATATTCCCGCTGTTCAAAACTTCGTTAAAGATAGAGCGGTCAGTTATCTGAAAGAAAAAACCAAGACCGAAATCAGCCTCGAAAGCATTAAAATAGGCCTACCGAAGAACGTTATCCTTAACAACCTTTATATCGAAGATAAAAAAGGGGACACACTCCTCTATGCCCAGAGAATGGCCGTAGATATCAGCATGTTGAAGTTGTTAAACAACAAAATAGAGATAAACAACATTTCGTTAAAAAACATAAAGGCAAATGTGACGAGAATTAATCCAGATACCACCTTTAACTTTTCGTTTCTGGTAGATGCCTTTATGACCGAACACGATAAACCTGAAGAAGCTATTCAAAAAGATACCACCTCTACTTTGAAATTTTCCGTAAGCAAAATTGAACTGGAAAACATTGGCGTTGTATATCGTGATGACGTTGCCGGCAACGACATGAGGCTAAATTTAGGCGAATTTGATGTAAACATTAAGGATTTTGACCTCGATAATCAACGCTATGTGATTAGAAAACTGACGCTAAATAACACTTATGTTAGCTATCTGCAGCAAAAACCGTTGACCCAGTTGCAGACACATATTGAGGAAAGCATTGATACTGCAAAGACAGCATCGGGCAAACTTCCCCTGGTAGAAATTCAGGACTTTGCATTTAATAAGGTGAAGATAGGATTTAATGATAATCTTTCCCAAACAAGCGCCAACTTAGATTTGAATAGCGTTTCACTCAAGAAGCTCCTTATCGACCTCAACCATAATAAATATCAAATTGAACAGGGGGAAATCAAAGACAGTAAAGTTGACTTTAATACCGCAGTTTCTGCAATGCGCGCAAAAATTGACTTGAAAGATTTCTCTTTGACAAAATTGATCGCCGATGTAACAGGCAGCAAATATCAGCTGGATGAGGTAAACCTTAACCGATCTAATGTAAACTTCAGCTTCAACCCCAAGCTTACTGAAAAAACATCTCCGGAAAAAGACATTGATCCAGCGGCCCCTAAAATTTCTTTTCTGTTAAACAGAATAAATTTAGCAGGCAATAGTATCAAGTTCGACAACACCGGTGAAAAGCCAGTGAAAGGAATGGACTTTAATCATTTGCAAATTAACGAATTAGGGATAAAGGCCGAAAAGATTGCTTACATCAATGACGGTATTCTGGTAAACGTAAAATCCGGATCCTTAAAAGAAAAAAGTGGTTTTCAACTAATTGCGTTAGCGGGCAATGTGGCTTACACAGAAAAGCAAACAAAAATAGGCAACCTGCTCTTGAAAACGCCGAATTCGACTATACAAGCGGATTCTCAGCTGGATTATACCTCCATAGAAGACCTGAGTAAACATCCGGAAAAAGTAAAACTTAATCTACAAGTAAAAAATACAGTCATTGGCTTGAAAGATGCCAGTTATTTCAGTGATGCTTTGCCTCCGAATTATAGAAATGAAAAATTAAGAGTTAACGCATTGGCACATGGTTACATGAACAACCTGGTGCTTCCGAAACTTCAAATAGATGGCTTAAAAAACACTCATATCGACATCAGTGGGACAGCAAAGGGTTTACCAGATGTAAATAAAACTGTACTAAATCTGAACATTAAACGCTTTTCTTTAACTAAAAGCGATTTGCTTGTGCTTATCCCCAGAACTGCATTACCAGCGCAGATCACCCTACCGAATTTTATAAATGCTACCGGAACGTTTAGAGGTTCAATGACTGATTTTAACACTGGAATCAATATCAATACCGATATGGGCTCAGCAAAGTTGCTGGCTCAAATGAAGGGACCAAAAGGCAAAGAGCGCTATACAGCCAATGTCAATCTGAACAACTTCAATGTGGGTCGCCTTTTGAAAATGGAAAAAGATCTTGGGCGAATTACTGTACAAGCGAACGTGCTGGGAACTGGATTAGATCCTAAAAAGGCAATGGCTACCTTTACCGGAAAAGTCGTTAGTGCCCATTACAATAAATACACCTATCGCAATCTGGACCTAAGTGGCAGATATGCCGGCCAGCAGCTAAATTTAAAGAGCAGCATGGCGGATACCAATGCAAACTTTGCATTGACAGCCCGCGTTGACATGTCTGGAAAATATCCCGCAGTAAAGGCCAATGCAGATCTGAAGCAGGTTGACCTGCAAAAGCTGAACTTCAGTCCTTCGGAATTTAAACTGGCGGGGCTGATCAATGCGGACATCAAAACTGCAGACCCTGACTATCTCAATGGTGACGTTACGGTGAACGGAATGCAACTGGTAAAAGAAGGTCAACGATTTAATGTTGACACCATTGTCTTACATGCTGAAGCATCGCCAGAACACAACCTCCTTACCATGAAATCAGAGTTTTTGAACGCCAGGATTGACGGGAAGTATCAACTTACTAAGCTAGGCAGTGCCGTCATTAATCAGTTGAACAAATACTATGAGTTTGGTACGGTGACGAAGATACCGGATCAGCGCTTCAGGTTCTTTGTAAACTTTCATAATCCAGCCATCCTTAGAAAACTAATACCGGAACTAACGACCTTCGCTCCTTCCCGAATGATTGGTCTGCTCGACACCAGGAAAGACAGCCTCCAGATCTACGCTTCCTTTCCACAAGTGGTGTATGGAAGTTATCAGGTGGACAGCACAAGGATAAACATCAACAACAAAGATCAAAAATTAAACTACCTGCTAGCCATAAAGGGAATGCAAGGTCCTTCAATTACTTTCTTCAACAATGAGATCAGCGGTGCTGCAATCAATAACTTGCTCGACCTAAACGTAATTCTAAGAGATAGTAAGCGCAAAGACAAATATATGCTGGGTGGTCAGTTTAGCTCCATCAACAAGGACTTCAGGTTTAAATTTAATCCGCAGAAATTATTGTTAAGCTATCAAAAATGGACTGTTGATGCCGACAACTTTCTGCAATTCGGAAAATCAGGGATTTTGGCAAATCAATTTAACCTGAGTAATAACGGTCAGCAGCTAAGCATAAACAGCGAAGACAATACACCCAATGCACCTTTGAACGTGACCTTTAAAAACTTTAGATTAGAAACAATAACGCGCTTTGCGGAGACCGACAGCGCTTTGGTAGGAGGAGCGATCAATGGAATCATTGGAGTAAATGACCTGTCTGGATCTCCTAAATTTGAAGCTAACTTAAAGATTGATGAGCTCCGATATATAAATGACATGCTAGGCACGCTCAGCGTTGCTGTAAATAACAAAACAGAAAATGCATTTGAAACGCATATAGCGCTTTCAGGTGTACACGAATTGAGGGCAAATGGGTTTTATTACACGTCACCTCAAAGTACGCTGGATTTGACCTTAAATGTTGATAGAATAGATTTAAAAGATATTGAGAGTGTATCCATGGGGCAAATTAGAAAGGGTACCGGAACTATTTCTGGACAATTGTCTGTAAAAGGACCTCTCGATGCATTTAAGGTTTTGGGCGACTTAAAATTTAATCAGGCAGGTTTCAATGTAGCTTATGTCGATTCTTATTTTAGGATTCCAGATGAAACCATAAGCTTCACTAACACTGGCATCAACTTCGACCAATTTACCATTCTGGATTCACTCAATCAGAAAGCAGTGATCACCGGAGGAATTCTGACAACGGATTACACCAATTTTAAATTCAACATGGACATCCGAACCTATAATTTCAGGGCATTGAATTCTACAGTGGAAGATAATGAATTGATCTATGGAACGGTATTTCTAACCAGCACCATTGGCATTCGTGGTGATATGAACCAGCCGAGTGTAAACATGAATATCCGTGTGGAAGACAAGACAAAATTCTTCTTTGCCATGCCTCCCGATGACCCTTCAGTAATCGATCAGGAAGGCATTGTACAGTATGTTGACTTTGGTGCTCCTCCATTCGATGGAAGAAAAGCACTTACTGCAACTGACTCTGTCACCAGATCGCCCATAAAAGGGTTGAATTTGAACGCAACTATTAATATTGACGAAAATGCTGAATTAAATGTAGTTGTAGACCCGTCCAATGGCGATGCGCTCAGAGTGAAGGGCCAGGCCACGCTGGCTGCTACAATGGATCCCAGCGGAAAAACCAGTTTAACCGGGCGATACGAGATTTCGGAAGGCAGTTATAATTTAACTGTTGGTCCTGTAAAAAGAGCATTTAAATTGCAACAAGGAAGCAACATCATCTGGACAGGCGAGCCAACCGCGGCGAACGTCGACCTAACTGCATTATACGAGGTTAACGCAGCACCGATCGATCTATTGAACGAACAAGATCGAGTGGAGGCGAAAACGAAGCTACCCTTTCAGGTTTATTTAATGATGACTGGAGAACTAATGAAACCGATTATCGCATTTAAATTAGATTTGCCTGAAAATGAACGTGGGGCTCTAGGCGGAAACGTTTACACAAGATTACAGCAAGTAAATACCAATGAAGGAGAGCTCAATAAACAAGTTTTTGCCCTTCTGGTGCTTGAGCGTTTCATAGCAGATAATCCATTTGAAAGTCTCGCCGGCGGCGGAACCCACGCATCCAGCATTGCGCGTTCAAGTGTAAGCAAATTACTCACTGAACAACTGAACAATCTTTCTTCAAGTCTGATCAAAGGGGTAGACCTGAATTTCAACCTTAATTCTTCGGAAGACTACTCCACAGGACAGATGGAACAAAAGACAGATCTGGAAATCGGACTGTCAAAAAAACTGTTAAGTGATCGGCTAATCGTCACTGTAGGCAGTTCCTTCGGTCTGGAAGGTCCGCAACAACAAGGAGAAAGTGCCAGCAATATCGCTGGAAACGTAAATGTTGAATATTTACTATCGCGAGACGGCAGGTACAGACTGAGGGCTTATCGCCGGAACCAAAACGAAGGTGTGATAGAAGGACAGATTATTGAGACCGGATTGGGTTTTGCCCTAGTGGTTGAATACAATAAGTTTAGAGAGGTATTCCACAAATTTTCAAAAAAGAAAAGATTAAGATTAGAACAAAGGGCCAAAGATGAAACAAATAATTAGAGCCAGTTTATTGATACTCGCAGGTTTAACCTGGGCAGGCTGTAGCAGTACAAAAAGTCTTAAACCAGGCCAATACTTGTACACTGGGGCCGACATTGAAATCAACCCGGATTCTTCTACACGAATTGATAACCAGAAAGACGTGAAGGAAGCCTTAGAAGAAAGAACGAGACCACGACCAAATAAGTCTCTCCTCGGCATAAAGTTCAAACTTGGGCTTTATAATTTAGCTGGGGATCCTAATAAAACCAAAGGCTTTATACGAAAGTGGCTGCGAAAAAATGGGGAGCCGCCGGTTCTTTTAAGTGAAGTCAAAATACCTTACAATAATGCGGTGCTGAAAAGCTACTTAATTAGCGAAGGTTATCTTCAATCGGGAGTTACCGGGGACACCATAATTAAAGGTAAAAAAGGGAAAGCATCCTATATTGCAAGAACAGGACCGAGGTACAAAATAAACAGTGTTACCTTTCCAAAAGACACGACAAAGATTGCCGGAATTATAAACCGAAAGAAAGAAAACTCCCTGATTAACGTAGGTGGTTACTACGACCTTAATGTTTTTAAAAATGAGCGCATCCGGATTGATAATGATTTAAAGGAAGCGGGTTACTTTTATTTTAGCCCTGATTATTTAATTCTTCAGGTAGACAGCACAATTGGGAAAAACCTGGTCGATATCAAAGTGAAGGTGAAAGACATTGCTCCAGATGCATCGTTGAAACCTTACACCATCAATAGCATCAACATCTATCCCAACTATAGTCTTGCAAGGGACCGGATGCTCAGAAACTCCAGCCCGGAGGTCCATCATGATTTCAACATATTCGACCCCAGGAAGACCTTCAAACCTCAATTATTCGACAGGCTAGTATTTTTCGAAAAGGGAACTTATTATAATAGAGCAGACCATAACCAAAGTTTAAACCGAATGGTCAATATCGGTGTTTTCCAGGCAGTGAGAGCTGAGTTTCTTCCAATTGACAGTTTCAGGAACAGTCAGCTTGATCTCAACATCTATTTAACGCCACTTAAGAAGAACTCTCTGACGTTTTCCGTTACGGGGACCAGTAAATCAAATAACTTTGTAGGTTCTGAAGTAAAGCTGACACAGACGACACGTAATCTATTTAGAGGAGCCGAACAACTAGACGTAAGTGTCAGTGGCGGTTTTGAGACCCAAGTTAGTGGAATAGCAAGAGGGCTTAATTCCCACTCGTTTACTACGGAGGCCAAACTAACCTTTCCAAGGTTTATTACGCCTTTCAGAGGAATAAACAGTACCAATAATTTCATTCCAAAAACCATCGCCTCCATCTCGTATCAGCTATTAAGTCGTGGCTCCCTATATAACCTGAATTCTTTCAAAACTGAATTCGGCTATAACTGGAAGGAAAGTCAATACAAGGAACATACGTTTAATCCCATCTCCGTGAACTATGTCACCTCTAAAGTAACAGACACCTTAGGAGAATACAATTTATTTAAACAGAATCCTGGATTGCAGAAAAATTTGGAGAACCAATTTATAATTGGCAGCAACTATAATTTTACTTATAGCGACCAAATGAACCAATCGCAAAGAAATAACATCTATTTCAATGGTAGCCTGGAAACCGGAGGAAACGTTTGGGGTATGTTTGCATCCAGAAATGATAACGGAAAAAAATCTATACTAGGGGTTCCTATCAACCAGTTTATCCGTGTTGAAGCGGATCTTAGGGATTACTTTAAAATCAATAAGAATGTAATCTGGGCCAACCGATTGAATTTAGGCTATGGCTATGCTTATGGAAATAGCAGCTCTATTCCATTTGTACGTCAGTTTTTTGCAGGTGGCACAAATGATATCCGCGCATTTCCAGCGCGTTCATTAGGCCCGGGAACATTCTATTATAAAGACCATTTAGAACCCGGTCAGGATGTGACTTATACGGACCAAAGCGGCGACATCAAAGCCATGTTGAACACAGAACTCAGGTTCAAACTCGTAAGTATTCTGCATGGGGCTTTATTTGCCGATGCGGGAAACGTGTGGCTTAGAAAGGAAGACGTAGGAACGCCTGCTGATGGTGAAATACTTGCAATTAAAGGACGTCCTGGTTCCGGGTTTAAATTCAAGAACGCCTTAAAGGAAATGGCAGTAGGCACAGGCGTGGGGCTTAGAGTCGATGCGACTATTTTTGTCATCCGACTTGATGTTGCTTTCCCTATTCGCAAACCTTACCTGCCGGAAGGTCAAAGATGGGTGCTTGATCAAGTCGACTTTGGCAGCAAAACGTGGCGCCAGGAAAACATTATTTATAACATTGGGATAGGATATCCTTTCTAATAGATATGAAATTAGCACTTAAATTAAGATCCTTCCTCATTGCGGTCTATCATCTTTTCCTTGCGGCAGGAAAAGGATTTATGGAAGACAGAGTTATGAAACTTAGCGCAGCCCTCGCCTACTACACTATATTTTCATTGACTCCTTTAATTATCATTATCATCTCCGGAGCCAGTTTAGTCTTAGGCGATA
>JAPSHM010000186.1 GCA_031179845.1 Pedobacter sp. | reverse complement strand
CAATATTTAATTTATATCGCTCAGGATAAAGCAGCTGAAGTCTGCGTTCTACATTGTTGAGCCCTACTCCGCCCATCAGGTCCTTATTAAATTTATTTTTCTTATTGCTTACACTGAAATGCAGTATTTTTTGATTGGCAATGATATTGATCCTGATGGGATCCGTTGGATCATTAGCGACGCCATGTTTAAAGGCATTTTCAACGAAAGAGATAAGGATCAGTGGCACAACCTGTTGGTCATCGATTTCTCCATTTAGGGTGAATTCCACCGCAGCGCCGTCTTTAAACCTTAATTTTTGTAACTCAATGTAACTCTGAACATAGGTGATCTCCTTGCTTAACGAAACCCAGCTGTCGTTACTTTCATAGATCATATAGCGCATGATCTCGGACAGCTTTAAAATGGCATCGGCTGTTTTATCAGATTTCTGATAAGCAAGGGAATAAATGTTGTTTAGCGAATTGAATAGAAAGTGTGGATTTAGCTGAGATTTTAAAAATTGTAACTCCATATCTCTTTTTTCACTCATCAGGTCGCGCTGTATCCGTTCGGAGCCCGACCAGTCGATCGCAAACTTTAATAGCGAGCTGACAACGATAAAGAATCCAGATATGAAGATGGCAAATATGATGTATTCTGTGATTTCCAAATACATTGTCTTCCCGGTTCCTTCGCTAAAATAGCTCAAAAACAGATCCCTGTTTAAAGTTGCCACCACCGTCTTGATGACCACCATTACCGCAATCAGTAAAAAGATCGAGACGATGTAAAGCCCGTAATTCTTCTTCTGTTTAACGAGAATAGGAATCAGCAGCGTGTAATTGATGTAAAAAGTGGAAAGATTAATAATCGCAAAATAGATCAGCTTTACCAATGTCTCATAAGTAGACGGCTTCTGTTGACCACTTAGGTTATCCCATAGAAATATGGACAAAATGATCAGCCAAAAGAAAAAGTGTACAGCTAAAGGTCCTTTATTTTTCATTTAAGTGATGTGAAAACAAGTATCAATTGAGGCAAATTACACAATTCTATTTATTTTAAAATGGAGTAGCTCGACAAACAGGCTTTTTTCTTCTACCAACGGGCAAGATGCCGGTGTTTTCAGAAAAAGCAATCATAATTACCCGTTTATCTAGGAGATTATACACTTTGTCTAAAACATTTTAGCAGCCTGTTTTTATTTATTCTATTTGTTTCATCAAATAAGATGTTATGAAAAAGTTAGCGAACACCTCACCATTTTTACTATTGTTGATTCCAGTTTTTGCCATGATCATATTAACGTTTGTACGTGCAGATAATGATGTGCAACCAGGTGAAACTGCAGCAAAGTCTCCGGTATTCAAAGGGAGCTATATCAAAGTAGTGAGCCCATTTTCCAAATAAAAAGCTTATTGGCAAATGAAGTAATTCTATCCGCAGACCTTTACGTTGCTGCGAAACTCAACCTGTAAATTTAGTTTAGTTAATAATAATTGTGGCGGTGGATACCGCCATTTTTTTTGCCTTCGATTACGCAAATGGACGTACCCATATTTTTTTCACATATATTTTGAAAACTAAAATATTAGTTATATGTTTATACTAAAGTTTTAGTTATACCGGAAAATATACTATCCACAGAATTATATTAGTATAAATACCGAAATAGTTAGCGCTTGGAACCAATATTTAATTAATAGAACATGGAAGTAAAAGACCTCACTAAAGCAGAAGAACAAATTATGCAGATTATCTGGCAAATTGAAAAAGGCTTTGTCAAAGAAGTAATGGATCATTTACCAGATCCAAAACCTGCATACAATACTGTATCCACGATTATCAGAATTCTGGAGACTAAAGGTTTTATAGGGCATAAAGCCTTCGGAAAATCCCATCAATACTACCCGCTGATCAGCAAGGAAGATTACAAACGTCATGCTACAGAGAAACTATTGGATGGTTACTTTGAAAACTCTGTTGAAAGTATGTTTTCGTTCTTTGTTAAGGAAGAAAAGCTTGATTTGAACGATGTGGATGAGATTCTTAGGATGATTAACAAAATAAAGAACAGGCCGAGATGAGTTGGGCACATTATTTACTGCAAGTCAACATTTACCTCTTGGTATTTTATGGCTTCTATAGGTTCTTGTTGGACAAGGAAACCTATTTTACACTGAACCGAATCTATTTGCTTTCAGCGGCGCTCTTTTCATTGATCATCCCTTTCTTAAAATTTGAATGGTTTCTGGGAACAGCACCAGAGCCCATCCATATCAGTATGGAACAGATGAACGATCTGGTGAGCCAGGTATTGGTTGCAGATACGGCTGTCGACCAATTCAATCCAGGTAATATCGTCGTTATCGTCTACTTAACAGGTGTTCTATGCTTTAGCATCAAATTGATTTGGCAGTTATGTGCCATCGCTAAACTGTTGAATGAAACAAACCCAGGCAGCGCTTTTTCCTTTCTAAAAATAAAAAGAATCGATAGTAACCTGCACCAATCTTCAACAATTTTTAAACATGAGGAAATTCATACCCGTCAGCTGCATACGCTTGATGTCCTTCTTTTTGAATTGTTAGCCATTTTAACCTGGTTCAATCCAATAGTTTACTGCTATAAAAAATCAATAAAACAGATTCACGAATTTCTGGCCGACGAGGAAGCCGCAAAATATCAAGGCGATAAAGAACAATATGCTTTGTTGTTGCTTAGCCATGCTTTTGGAATACCAGCCAGCACCCTAACCAATAGTTTTTTCAATAAATCACTTCTCAAAAAAAGAATTTTTATGTTACACAAACCAAGATCCAGGAAGGGCGCCATTTTGAAATATGGCTTGTGCCTGCCATTATTCGCCATCGCATTGACGGTGTCGTCGGCCACCATCCGCGAAAACAAACAGATTGAGGAGATCGCTGATCATATTCCTCTGGATTATCCCGTGGACGTCTTAAAAGACGTAGTACAAGCCTCTACAAGTTATTCATCACCAGTATTGCCAATTAATGTCAACGTGAGCTCTCAAGCACTGACTACAACTGAGCCTGGCTGGGAGAATTTCTATAAGTATGCAAAGGCAAACTTAAAGTATCCTTCAAATGCGCTTAAAACAAAAGTGCAGGGCAATACCATGATCAAATTTAAAGTTGTGAATGGAGCTGTGGAGGAAACGGTAGTTGCGGTGAAATTGCATCCTGGCTGCGATGCTGAGGCGATGAAAGTCATTCTTACCTATCCTGGTTATAAAGAAATCAAAAACGGCAGTTATACGCTAAAATTTGCGTTTACATTGAATGACGCCAATACACCAAAAAGAAATATGGATATAGCGCCTATAAATGGATTTACTGCTCTAAGTGATCTGGTTGTAATTGGTTACAGTCAACCTCAGCCTGAAAATAAGTTGGCCAGAGAGAGGAAAGTACACAACTTTCTTGAGCTTGATGAGCCACCTTCCTTTGAAGGTGGAATGTCAATGTTCTATACGTATTTACAAAAAAGCCTGAAGTACCCTATGGAAGCGCAAAAGAACAATGTCCAAGGCAGAGTTTTCGTTTCTTTTGTCGTTGAAAAAGACGGGAGTCTGACAAATGTTAACGTTGAAAAAAGCTTAGGCTCTGGAACCGATGAAGAAGCAGTAAGAGTACTGGAGGAGTCGCCAAAATGGATTCCAGGCAGGATTGACCAACAGCCTGTTCGCGTCAAATATAATTTGCCAATTAACTTCAACTTAGCGAAAAAGGAACAGTCGAACGCCAGCACCCTTCAACAAAAAGATGGTACTGTCATCCGAGTTACTGATGACAAAAGCCTCACCATAAACCCGATAAAAACCTCAGAAAACCAACCTCTTTACATATTAGACGGGAAGATCACAGATGGGGAAGTTGTTAAATCCTTAGAATCAAATAAAATAGAATCTATCAATGTACTCAAAGGAGATAAGGCTACGTCAATATACGGCCTCCAGGGAGCTTCTGGAGTAATCCTGATCACAACTAAGGGTACTATTCCTTCAGAGAAATCAAATTAGCATTCAGAGAATTATTTTCGACATCTTCCTACACAAAGAAACCCGGTCAATTAGCCGGGTTTCTTTGTGTAATACCTTGTCTCGTTATATAAAACTATCAAATATCTTCCTCAGATACAAATTTTGCAGAATAAAAATCTCTATTCATACGTGCAATGTTCTCCAAAGATATGCCTTTAGGGCATTCGGCCTCACAAGCTCCTGTATTGGTACAATTACCAAAGCCTTCGGCATCCATCTGAGCTACCATGCTTTGCACCCTACGGTAACGTTCAGGTTGTCCTTGAGGCAATTGTGCCAATTGAGAGATCTTAGCGGAAGCAAAAAGCATCGCTGATGCATTCTTGCAGGTAGCTACGCAAGCACCGCAACCGATACATGCAGCAGCTTCGAAAGCTGAATCCGCCTGTACCTTAGGAATTGGAATATTATTGGCATCTTGTGCATTTCCGGTATTTACCGAAATAAAGCCCCCGGCTGCAATAACCCGATCAAATGCAGACCGATCTACAGTTAAGTCTTTGATCACTGGAAATGCCTTAGCACGCCATGGCTCAACAACGATGGTATCTCCATCTTTGAAAGAACGCATATGTAACTGGCAGGTAGTGATTAAATCCTTTGGCCCGTGTGGTCTTCCGTTGATGAACATCGAACATGCTCCACAAATACCCTCTCTGCAGTCATGATCAAACACAACCGGCTCATCACCCTTAGAAATCAATTCTTCGTTCAATACATCAAACATTTCTAAGAAAGACATATCAGGAGAGATCTCTGACAGCTTATAATCAACCAAATTTCCTTTGACCTTGTTATTTTTTTGACGCCAGACTTTTAGCGTTAAATTCATATTTCCTGTACTCATGATATTGAGATTTTAGTACTAGCTATTATTTATAACTCCTTTGTGCAACCTTGATGTTTTCGAACTTCAATTCTTCCTTATGCAGTTCAAATTTAACACCCTCTTTGAATTCCCATGCAGCAACGTATGCGTAGTTTTCATCGTCACGCATGGCTTCGCCTTCTTCAGTTTGATACTCTTCCCTAAAGTGACCTCCACAAGATTCATTTCTATTTAAGGCATCGATACACATCAATTCGCCTAGCTCGATAAAGTCAGCCACACGGCCAGCTTTCTCTAACTCTGGATTAAACTCATTTGCTTCACCCGGAACCCGAAGATCAGTCCAGAACTCTTTACGCAGCTCCTGGATCTCAGTGATCGCTTCAGTTAACCCTTTTGCATTACGGGCCATTCCACATTTATCCCACATGATCTTACCTAGCTTTTTATGGAAATGGTCCACAGTTTTATTTCCTTTGATGGCAAAGAATTTATCTATGATTGCTTTCGCATCAGCCTCAGCCTGTATAAATGCCGGGTGATCCAATGGAATTGGCTTAGTGGCCAGTTCTTTTGATAAATAAGCGCCAATTGTATATGGAATTACGAAATAACCATCGGCCAATCCCTGCATTAGCGCAGAGGCACCCAATCGGTTTGCACCGTGATCAGAGAAATTGGCTTCTCCCAAAGCATATAGTCCGGGAACGGTGGTCATCAAGTTGTAATCAACCCATAATCCACCCATTGTATAGTGAACAGCAGGATAAATACGCATTGGCAGTTCATACGGATCCTCTCCTGTGATCTGTGCGTACATATCGAAAAGGTTTCCGTATTTCTCTTTGATCACCTCACGACCTAAGCGCATGCAGGTTTCTTTATCCGGATTGTGAATATTCTGTTTGTTTGCTTCAATACGGCCATAACGCTCGGTATTGGCTTTAAAGTCGAGATATACAGCAAGCTTAGAATTACCTACACCGTAACCAGCATCACAACGCTCTTTAGCAGCGCGGGACGCCACATCACGTGGCACAAGGTTACCAAACGCGGGGTATCGGCGTTCTAAATAATAATCCCTTTCGTCTTCAGGAATCTCTGATGCTTTACGGGTATCGTCTTTTTTCTTTGGTACCCAAATCCGTCCATCGTTACGCAAGGACTCAGACATCAAGGTCAATTTAGACTGGTGATCTCCGGAAACAGGAATACATGTTGGGTGAATCTGTGTATAACAAGGATTGCCAAAGAAAGCACCTTTTTTATGCGCCTTCCATGCCGCAGTTACGTTACTGCCCATGGCGTTTGTTGACAGGTAGAAAACGTTTCCGTAGCCACCACTGCAAAGCAATACCGCATGTCCTGAATGACGTTCCAGCTCGCCAGTTAGCAAATTACGGGCGATAATACCGCGTGCTTTACCATCTACGACTACCACTTCAAGCATTTCATGACGGGTGTACATTTCTACTTTACCCATACCAATCTGACGCTCCAAAGCACTGTAGGCGCCCAATAGTAATTGCTGACCAGTTTGCCCGGCAGCATAGAATGTACGTTGCACTTGTGTACCTCCAAATGAGCGGTTGTCTAACAGACCACCATATTCTCTGGCCAATGGTACACCTTGGGCAACACACTGATCTATAATATTTGCACTTACTTCGGCCAAACGGTGTACGTTAGCCTCACGTGCGCGGTAATCACCGCCTTTTATCGTATCATAAAACAGACGATAGGTACTGTCCCCATCATTCTGGTAATTTTTTGCCGCATTGATACCACCTTGAGCTGCAATAGAGTGTGCTCTTCTCGGTGAATCCTGAAAACAAAAACACTTAACCTTATAACCCATTTCAGCAAGGGTAGCCGCTGCCGAAGCACCTGCCAGACCGGAACCCACTACGATGATTTCTATGCTTCTTTTATTGGCTGGATTAACCAATGGCATAGAAGACCGTAATTTAGTCCATTTTTCTGTTAACTCTCCTTCGGGTATATGAGCATTGAATTCTGCCATGTTGTTTAAACTTTAAGATCAAATATTATTTAATAAGGCCCAGGTAAATTGCAATCGGCATGGAAGCAAATATCAAAGAGATGATAATTGAATACCAAACGCCTACCGCTTTAATAATCGGAGTATACTTTTTATGGTTCCATCCTAAGGTCTGGAAAGATGAAGCAAATCCGTGCAGCAAATGGTAAGCCAATGAAATCATGGCGACAACGTAAAGCAACACCAATAAGGGATTCTTGAACGTGTCAACCATGACAGCAAACATATCTTCGTTTCCATTCGCATCTACTGTCGGTATGCCTGTGAATCGTGATACCACCCAAAATTTGGAGATGTGAACGATCAGGAAGATGAGCAGTAACGTACCCAGTAAACCCATTGAACGGGAATACCATTTGCTGTTTGCAGCGCCGTTGGTAACCGCATACTTAACCGGACGGGCAGCCTGATTTTCAAAAACCAGTCTGAATCCCTGAAAAACATGCGCCAGTAATCCTACAAACAAGACTACTTCCATCGCCCTGATCAGCCAGTTGGTAGCCATGAAGTGAGCACCAGCGTTGAATGTTAACCCACCATCATTCACAAAGATCAGTGAATTGAGGAAACAATGCACGATAAGAAATGTAATGAGAAACAGGCCCGTTATGCCCATTATTAATTTTTTTCCAATTGATGAGGAAAAAGCGTTTCCGAAACTTGCCATTATATTATTGTTTTTTTTCTGTTATGTGCAAAAGTATTTAATAAAAGATTTAATTGGCTAATTCAAAGCACAAATACA
>JAPSHM010000185.1 GCA_031179845.1 Pedobacter sp. | reverse complement strand
GGTCAGCACCTGGCCCTGATAGCTCTCTCCGTTCAGTAATGATACCGCTTTTTCTGCTTCAATCTGACTAGACATCTCCAAAAAAGCATAACCCTTACACCGCTTTGTGACTTTATCACGCACTACTTTAACCGTGTTTACCTGGGCACGGAGGCTTATAAACATCACAAGATCCAATTCAGAAACATCGGGTCTCAACCCGCCAACAAAAATTTTGACCATGATATACTGCGATTTTATCGCATAAAAGTATAAATAATATTGCTATCGAACACAATACACTGCAAACTCTGTGAAAAAGCGTATAAAAACAACATCGAGCCGTTTTAAGTCGAACTTAAATGAAGACCAGTAGAACACTAAGTAAAGTCCATATAAACACCAGAATTGAATTACCATTGACTTACCATTGAGCTACCCTTGGAATACCCTTGGGATACCCTTTAGGTAATGCAACCCTATTTCAAGGGTAGTTCAAGGGTATGCCAAATGTTTAGTTTAGAAGAGGTTACCTGAGAGGTAGGCAGAAATTAATACTTCGAAATAATTTGGAAAATCGTGTTTCTATCGTTATCTTTAAATTAAGCAACAAAATTTGCAAACATTTTAACCAAATATAAAGTATCATGGCAATATCAGAAAATGGCCCTAATGGATACCATAGCGGGAAAATTGGCAATGTGGTTTATTATAAGCTGAACGGTAAAAACGTAGTCAGGACAATTGGCGTTACTACCAAACCGCCCAGCATTTCGCAGCTTCATGCGCGGATGGCAACAAAAAAATCGAGCCAAATCATAGGCAGACTACTCGATTTTATCAACACTGGCTTTCGGCCCGGAGCCGTCGCTGCGGACGACAACCCCTTCAATCAGGCGATTAAGTACAATAAGAAAAATATAGTCAAAGGGAATTATCCCAATCTGGAAATTGCATACGACCAGCTGATCGTCAGCAAAGGCACATTGAAAGCCGCGGAGAATTGGAAGGTCATACAAACCGAAGTGGGACTTCAATTCGAATGGGATACCCATCCAGAAATGGCCTGGCCAGAGGCGACCGACCAGGTGATGATGTTGGCTTACTTTCCAGCGCTAGACCGGGTGGTTTATTCATTATATGGAAACAGCCGACTTTCCGGCAGCGCTGTCCTTGACATTTCGCCCGGCCTGCAAATGGAATACATGGAAACCTATCTATCCTTTGTTGCCGCGAACAGAAAGCAGGTGGCAGACAGCATTTATACCGGGAACTTCAACAGAGAAGCCCCAGAACGTTTACAGTTAAACGCTTGATCATGGGAATTGCAAAATCAGGGATCCTCGGTCCTTTTAGTAAGAAAGTCGGCCCTGCAATTGGTCGCATTCGCGGAAATCAAAATGTGATCACCGCACTTTACCAGACCAGGAGCAGCACGGCGACAGCACAGCAAACAGTGTTGCAGAAAAAATTTGGCTTGCTAAACAGCTTTTTAGGATACATTGATGAATTGGTTAACATCGGATTTGGGCAATTTGCAAAGCGCAAAAGCCCGGTAAACGCAGCCTATGTTTTCAATTGGAAACACGCGTTCGTTAATGAGGGAGATAGTTTGCAGATCAATTACCCAAAAATAGTGTACAGTCGGGGTCATGTGGTCACACCGGAAAGTGTTCAAGCT
Organism: Pedobacter sp.; assembly: GCA_031179845.1. Classification (GTDB taxonomy): domain Bacteria; phylum Bacteroidota; class Bacteroidia; order Sphingobacteriales; family Sphingobacteriaceae; genus Pedobacter. The sequence goes on along the minus strand of JAPSHM010000185.1, from coordinate 6,053 downwards.
GCTAATGATTCAGAAGGCATTGCCTTTCGCTGGTTACCGCAGCCACAATCAGCTTATTGCCAATTCAGCGACCTTGCCAGCTTCTTAGTCTATAACCATTCAAAACAACATCGGATACTTTTGATCAATAAGGTGAACAGGTATGCGCTCGAATTCACCGTAGAGATCCCTTCAGCGTATGCGGGTGATACTGTTCACTGTTATATGAACTTCACATCTGCAAATGGGCGACATACTGGCGACAGTATCTATGTTGGCCAGGTAGAGGTAACTTAAATAACAGTAATAGCGCATAAAAAAACCTGATCCACAAAGCGGATCAGGTTTTCCATAATGTTTGAGAAACGAAAGCTAATTAGTTGAAAATATATCTTACACCAAATAGCGCGCTCCATCTTGAAATGATTCCAGGGTTATCCCTAAAAGTCTCAGTAAGTGGAACTTTGTTGCTAGCATTGAGGTAAGGGAACGAAAAAGTAGGTTCTCCGGCAGCATTTAACCCTTTGAAATTCATCAAAGAAGTTCTGTTGGTCGATTTCGCTACTCCCCAATCCTTGTTCAGCATATTTGTGAAGTTCTGAATATCAATTGAAAAACGTAATGTATTTCTTTTACCACCTACGTTAAGGTAAAAATCTTGATTGAAACTAAGATCTAAACGGTTTACATAAGGGAACAAAGCGCCATTACGTTCTGCGTATTTTCCTTTTCTTGATTTCAAATAGTCGTCTTGATTGATGTAATTTTCCAAATCTGACCAAATTTGTGCCGAAGTTCTGGTATCAGTTGCACCTTCAGGAACCAACACAACTTCGCTCATGTTACGAGGGATATAGATCAGGTCATTAGAATTTTGTCCATCATTGTTGAGATCACCATTATAAGTATAATGGAAACGAGTAGAACCGAAAGGACCACTTGCTGGTGAATAATCATAAACCAATCCAATAGATGAAGCAAAGTTTTTACCATATTCTTTACGATAAGAAACAATCGCATTTACTTTATTCGGAATACTAGCCTCTGTATAAGAAGTCACCGGCAAGTTTGGATCTCCAGAAACTGATCTGTCTCTCCAGCTGGAAGCCGCCTGAGAAGATGTACCATCACTGATTCCTTTAGCTTCACCAGTTGAATAGGCTACACTTAAGAAAAGACCATTATCAAATTGCTTTTGTAACTGGGCAATGAAATAGGTAGAATATCCGTTTTGGCTGTTGTCCAATACTATTGCATCTGTAATCCTTGGATTTGTAGCCGACTGCGCCGAACCTGATGGCAGAAATTGTGAAGTTGCTGTATAACGGATCCGGTTGTCAGCACCTTTAAGGTTCGTGAAAGTATTAGGCAATGCAACATTTTTAAAATAAACTGCATTGATATCTTTGGCAACTAACAATTCAACTGTTCCTTTAATTCCGAAGAACAACTTCTGATCAAGTGCGATATTTGATCTCCAGATTTGCGGATATTTAAAGTCACTTGAAGTTACTGCGAGATTATAGCTCGTGTTGGCAGCAGCATTTTCCGGAACATAAGCGTTCACATCGTTTGTAAACGGTTTGTTTGTTGCGTCTCTGAATGATCCAAAAATTACACCATTGTTACCTGCCTGATTGGCTAACCAAACATAGGGAGGAATTCCTGTAAACAAACCCGTACCAAAGCGCAATTGAGTTTCTTTATTCTCATCCAAATCCCAGTTCACACCGATACGTGGAGAAAACAAAACGCTGTTTTTTGGAGCTTTGCTTACATCCAGTTTTTCCCCATCTTTGAATGTCAAGGTTTTCACAACTGGATTATCTAAAAATTCAGAGGTAATGATCGGCAGATCTGCCCTGATTCCTAAAGTCAACTTGATGTCGTTTCCAATAGAGATCCTGTCCTGCACATAGGCACCCAATTGGATTGCGTTGATCTCTGCATAGGGAAACTCTTTGTTAGGAAGAGCCGAATACCTTAATTCGTAATCTGTAGCAGTGGATGTGCCATTATTTGCACTTTCGTAGAAATCTGCTAAACTTTCGAAACGGTAACGTCCAAAATAGTTAGCTGCGAAACCATTGCTATAAGTTCTGTAATCACCCTGAAACCCTAACACAATCTCATGGTTACCTGTGTTGATCGTTAAGTTATCCGTCAACTGAAGCAGGTTGTTTTTAAGACTGTTATTGGCACTGAATGGCTCAAAACCGAAACTGGTAAGATACTGACCTGCTCCGTTTGCAATATCCACAAGAGGAAAAGGAGTTGTTCCTGCAGTAGGGCTTTCTCTATGATCTCTGATCGCTGTATAGCCAATTTTCAGGTTATTGGAAGTCTTATTATTGAACCTTGAACTCAGCTCCATGATTCCAATATTGAAATTGTTGAACTGGCGATAATAATTTCCCTGGAACGGCAAACCTGTGATCCCCGGACCACGGACACCACCGATACCACCACTACTACTCGGAGATTCGTCACTGTAAGATTTCATGTAGAAATACTTAAAGCTCAATGCATTGTTATCATTAATATTCCAATCTACCCGTGCAGTGATCTTATCTCCGAAAGTCTCTCTCTTGAAGCCTTCATAAGCACCAGTGTTGTATCCATACTTATCTTTCAAAAACTGACTCAATTGGTCTAGTTCAGCTGAAGTTGCGGCAGATACGTTAGCAACGCCGGCATCTTCTCCTCTGTTCGCGCGATAAGAGGACGATGGAAAATCCCTACGGTCTTGCTCTACATTCGCAAAAAAGAACAATTTATTCTTAATGATCGGTCCGCCGAAACTGATTCCTCTCTGGTTGTAGCTAAATTCCTCTTTAGGCAATTTTAGGTCTCCAAGATGACGTCCCTGAACGGAAGGAGATTTCCAATAGCTATAAACGGTTCCTTTGAATTCATTTGTTCCACTTCTGGTAACCGTGTTGATTCCAGCACCTGTAAAACCACCCTGACGAACATCATAAGGCGCAATATTTACCTGAATCTGTTCGATCGCATCCAAACTGATCGGCTCAACATTGGTTTGTCCACCCAAAGACGACGAAACTCCAAAAGAGCTGTTGAAGTTTGCTCCATCAACGGTAAAGTTGTTATAACGATAAGAAACACCAGCAAAACCATTGTTGCTACTGGTTGGCGTCAGCTTGGTCAGATCTTTTACACTTCTGTTGATCACAGGCAGTTGTTCAATCTGTTTACGACCAAATGCAGCACCAGCACCAATCTTCGTATCTGAAGGTCTTGCCGCAACAACATTCACTCCTTCTAATGTAGTAGAAGCTTCTTTCAATATGAAATCGAAAGTATAATCTTCTCCAACGGTCAGGGATACATTCTCTTTTGACTGATCGCTGTATCCTACAAATTTCACCGTAATCAAATACGGGCCACCTATTTTAAGGTTGTTTAAGTTGTACTTGCCATCGGTCCGCGTACTTGTGCCATATTTGGTACCTGTTGGCAAATGCACTGCGGTTACGCTCGCACCCGGAATAGCTTGACCAGGCTGGTCAGTAACTTTTCCATGGATTGCCGAGGTAGTCACCTGCCCATTTACAGCAGTAATTGACCCCACAAAAGCAACGAGTATCGCAATGATACTGAAAAGTAGATTTTTCTTCATTCTTACTTAGTTAGTTAATAATATTAGATGACGATTTTTAAAATTATGCGACAAAGTTAGCTATATATTGTGCTGGCTATCTATCCCCAATGTTAAATAATCGTTAACAAGTAGGCTACTTTTCAACATTTAACATATATATTAAAGATGTGAGAATAAGTGTATTCCTGACACCTGAGGCCAATTCGCAGATTCCTGCGGCTCATACCGGATTTAATGAACTTTTTTTATAATTTTGACGCGTACTAAAGTTAAATTCCTTTTAATAAAGATATGAACTACGATGTAATTGTAATAGGCAGCGGTCCTGGTGGATATGTAGCTGCGATCAGAGCTTCTCAGTTGGGTTTAAAAACTGCAGTAGTTGAGCGAGAATCTTTAGGTGGAATATGCCTTAACTGGGGCTGTATACCAACCAAAGCATTGTTGAAGAGCGCTCAGGTATTTGAATATATTAACCACGCTGCTGAATATGGCATAAAGACTGCTGAAGCTGAAGCCGATTTTGCGGCCGTGATCAAACGGAGCCGTGGTGTTGCCGATGGCATGAGCAAAGGTGTTCAGTTCTTAATGAAGAAGAACAAAATAGATGTGATCATGGGTACCGGAAAAGCTAAACCTGGTAATAAGGTTGAGGTTAAGGGTGCTGATGGTACGCAGAAAGAATATACTGCAAAGAACATTATACTGGCTACCGGTGGCAGATCGAGAGAATTACCAAACTTGAAACAGGATGGTAAAAAGGTGATCGGTTACAGACAGGCCATGGTATTACCTGAGCAGCCGAAATCAATGGTCGTTGTTGGATCAGGTGCAATCGGCGTGGAATTCGCTTATTTCTATGCTACACTGGGTACTAAAGTGACTATCGTTGAGTTTATGGACACCGTTGTGCCGGTTGAAGATGAAGATGTTTCTAAGCAATTGTTGCGCAGCTTCAAGAAAGCAGGTATCGAGATCATGACCTCTTCCAGCGTTGAATCTGTAGATACCAGCGGCGAAGGCTGTAAGGTACAAGTTAAAACCGCCTCGGGAATGCAAACCCTGGAATGTGACATTGTGCTTTCGGCTGCTGGAGTTGTGGCTAACATCGAGAACATTGGTCTTGAAGAAACAGGGATCAAAACTGAAAAAGGTAAAGTTGTTGTTGATGAATATTACAATACATCGGTTAAAGGATATTATGCGATCGGCGATATTGTAAGCGGACAAGCGCTAGCACACGTTGCTTCTGCCGAAGGTATTATCTGTATAGAGAAAATTGCAGGTCACAAACCAGAGCCATTGGATTACAACAACATCCCTGGATGTACGTATTGTATTCCGGAAATTGCTTCTGTAGGTTATACTGAAAAAGCAGCCAAAGCAGCGGGTTATGAGTTGAAAATTGGTAAGTTTCCTTTCTCTGCTTCTGGTAAAGCCAGTGCTGCAGGTGCAAAAGATGGCTTCGTGAAGTTAATTTTCGATGCGAAATATGGCGAGTTATTGGGCGCACACATGATCGGTACCAACGTAACTGAAATGATCGCGGAGATCGTAGTTGCACGTAAACTGGAAACTACCGGCCATGAGATGATCAAATCGGTACATCCTCACCCAACCATGAGCGAAGCGATTATGGAAGCCGCTGCCGATGCGTACGGAGAAGTGATTCACTTATAGGCGACAGCTTATTGTTAACAGATAATAATTTGGCGTTAAGATTTAAAAGAGGTGGTTTTAATCACCTCTTTTTTATTTTATATTTACAGCGCTAGCTTATTAAGAATTATGAATTTACATACAATCAATACCGGACTGTTCAAATTGGATGGCGGGGCAATGTTTGGCGTCGTGCCAAAGACGATCTGGCAGCGCAGCAATCCTGCAGATGCCAATAACCTATGTACTTGGGCGATGCGCTGTCTACTTATTGAAGACGGCGACAGGCTTATATTGATCGATAATGGAATCGGTGATAAACAAGATGAAAAATTTCTGGCGCATTACTATTTGCATGGCGAGGATACTTTGGATAAGTCGCTCGCTGCAAAAGGCTTTAGCAGGGATGACATCACTGATGTGTTTTTAACGCACCTGCACTTTGATCATTGCGGAGGCTCAATCGTAAAGGTTGACGGTAGATATCGCCCTGCGTTTAAAAACGCGTTCTACTGGAGCAATGCCCAGCACTGGGATTGGGCAGTGAATCCGAACGACCGCGAAAAAGCTTCCTTCCTGCGGGAAAATATTCTGCCAATACAGGAAAGTGGACAACTGAGGTTTGTCGCCGATAAAGACGGCGTAGACTTCCATGAAGGCATGAAAGTCCGGTTTGCGTATGGACATACGGATGCCATGATGTTGCCACAAATACAATATAAAGACAGAACAATTGTTTATATGGCCGATCTTCTGCCATCAGTTGGACACATTCCGCTGCCTTATGTGATGG
>JAPSHM010000184.1 GCA_031179845.1 Pedobacter sp. | reverse complement strand
CACAAAAAGAGAATACAACACAGCATGCCTGAGATACCTGATCTTGAGATATTTGCTAAAAATTTAGCCAAGAGATTCATAGGCAAGCGACTGGAAAAAGTTGAGGTTAAAGTGCCGGCAAGACTGAACATATCGCCTGAAGAATTAAAAGCGGCACTTGAAGGTTGTCAGTTGAAAAAAATTACCCGCCAGGGCAAGACATTGCTGTTTGAGTTCGACAAAGATAAGGTCCTGGGCCTTCACCTGATGCTGCATGGCGAAATTAGGCTTTTGGAAAAAGACCTGGAGGTCAAATTTGTCATACTCGAACTTCACTTTGAAGGTGATGAAGGTTTTGCCCTGACAGATTTCCAGCGTAGAGCGACTCCCACATTTAATCCGGAAAAGAGCAAGGTTCCGGATGCGATGTCAAAAGAAATGACTGTGGCGTATCTCAAGCAGATCCTTTCAACTAAGCGAATGCAGATCAAGCAGGCTTTGTTAGACCAAAAGTTAATTCGGGGTATTGGTAACGCCTATGTGGATGAAATCTTGTGGGCAGCAAGGATCTCGCCCTTTTCAATTTCAAAGGCGATACCGGAGGAGCGTATTAAAACATTACACAAAGCAATTAAAGACGTGCTGCAGAAAGCCATCAAACATATTCAAAAAGAGCATCCAGATCAATTAAGTGGTGAAATAAGGGATTTCTTAAAAATCCATAACCCGAAAGTTAAAAAAAGCCCCGAGGGCGCCGAGATTATGGTCGACAAAAAGGGCAGTCGCAGAACTTACTACACCAAAGAACAGGAACTTTTTCAAAACGAAACCGGTTAAAGGAACATATAGGCATAAACCTAGATAGATGGCAGACATTAAAATAAAGATCATTGGCTGTGGCGATGCCTTCGGAAACGGTGGCAGGCTGAACACTTGCTTTTATTTGGAAGCGGCCAATATAAACCTGCTGATAGACTGCGGCGCAACCGTTCTTCCAGGTCTGAAAAAACACGGGATCGCAACAGAGCAGGTTGACGCCATTCTGATCAGTCATTTCCATGGTGATCACTATGGAGGAATCCCTTTTCTTTTGGTGGAAGCTGCCGTTACCGGCAGAACGAAACAACTTCAAATTGTCACCCCAATGGGAGGTCGGGAGAAAATTACTTCATTATTGGAGCTGCTCTATCCGGCAATGGATGTACTGGCGAAATTGGATGTTGTCTTTTTAGAGTACGAGGCCAGGGAAGAGTTAACGACCGATACCTTTAGTTTGATCGCATTCCCGGTGATCCATGCAGCACCGGCATTACCTCACGGACTGAGGCTCACCATTGAGGACAAGGTCATCAGTTACTCGGGCGACACCTCCTGGACCGATGAACTCATTCCCCTAAGCGCGGAAGCGGATCTTTTCATATGCGAGTGTAACTTCTTCAACACGCAGGTAAAAGGGCACTTGAGTTATTTTGAACTGGAAAGCAAATTACATGAATTCAGTTACAAACGAATAGTATTGACTCACCTTGATGAAGAAATGCTCCAAAATATTGAGCAGATAAAATTGGACTGTGCCAACGATGGTATGGAAATGATCATCTCCTAAAATGGATCAAGGAAACAATTACCTGAGGGCGGCAGCACTCCAGGCAATGGAAGAAAATTTAAAAAGCTTGAAAACGTAATATTTGAAAACATAATAATTGACCAGATATGAGACACATCATTTTTATTTTCGCAGTGTTGCTTGCCGCATGCAACAGTTCTAACAAATCCTCCAATGTAGGTGAAGCAGGGAAAGAAAAATCAACAAAAGATAAACTTTTAAATACCGGAGCAGAACTGCTGCAGCATAAGGAGCCTATTCAGGCGATCACCGCTTATCTGGATGGATTTCATTTTTACAATGGCAATCCTGAAGCGCAAATGGAAGCACATCATTATGTAACGCAATTGAGCAACGACCTGTACCAGGCAGTCATATACGATGGCAATAAGAAAGATGCAAAAATTATGGGTGTCGAATACATCATTTCTGAAAGACTGTTCAAGCAATTGCCGGAAGAGGAAAAGAAGCTCTGGCATAGTCACCGCCATGAGGTAAAATCCGGACTAATGATTGCGCCAGGCATCCCTGAAATCGCTGAAAGGGAACTCATGGAGAAACTGGTATCCACCTACGGGAAGACCATCCATACCTGGCATACGGATCAACAACGCAGCCTTCCGATTGGTGCCCCGATGATCATGATGGTATTCACGGAAGACGGAAAAATTCATGATCACCTGGTTAGGGAACGGGACGCCAGGTTCAATATCAGCACGGCAGAAGTCAGGGAAAGGCGGAAAGACATTCCTACAACAGCCATCGCCGAGGGTGCAGACGCCTGGAAAAAGGGGGAAATACGGCAATTTATCGTCTCCAATCAGGCGGATTCTGCCCAACACAAACACCAGAAGCAGTGATCTACCCTTGGTTCTGGTTGTCGCCATTGACTTTTATGACACTATAATTCTTATTGAGCCAACTGGCCAAACGGGCCGCTGGAAGAACCTTATCCGGATGATCGTCTTTGATGATCAATCGGGGTAAAGATTGATATAAGGCGGAGAAAGGTTCCTGAACCAAGATCTGGCCTCCAGCCTCACCAATCTTTTGTGACCCGGCTAAACCGTCTTTGCCTGTTCCCGATAAGATAATTCCAATTGCACGCTCCTTATAATTATCAGCCAGGGATTCAAAGAAAATATCAATTGCCTGACCTGTTTTGCCTTCAGCAGGGCGAACACAAAGTATTCCATTTTCAATAGTAACCAGCAATTCCTCAACAAGTACGTAGACTACCCCTTTGCGTATCGGGGTATCCTGATCAATTCGATGAACCTGCATATTTGTTTTGTTATGCAAAATATCGTCAAGTTTACTTCTCGAATCAGCTTGCAAGTGAGTCACAAGTACAATTGCAAAAGGCAACGTTGCATCTAAAGTCTCAAAAAATTCGCTTAACGATTGTAATCCCCCCAAAGAAGCCCCTATACCTAATACAAAAAAATCCTTCTCCATAAGTCAATTTTAACCAATTTGCTGATGACCTATAAACGTTTGACCAGGTCATTTTGTTGGTAGAAAATAGTAGTCATTCACCTCAACAATCACGTACTTTTCTCCTGCCAACAGGTATTTTTTTGGAAAACCACGCCTATTTTAAATTTGTTATCTAAATACGATTAAGACTTCAAAACTCAAATACCATGGAAACAACAAGACAGGAAAACGGACCGTTGGGAAACAGCGAGGGACACCGCCCGGGCCTACGCAGCGAGCAGGAACAAGAGGCCGAAAAACCCCTCGCGGACAGTCCGGCAACTGCAGGTGTAGGTAATCGTGATGAAGATGCCGCCGATCCGGATCTTGCCGAATCGAGTACGTCTAAAAGTTTTGATCGAGATCAGCAAGAATTGGATCTAGGATTCGATGATGGCGACCTGGATACGGATGAAAAGATAGAAGATTAGCTTAATTTTTAAAGTCATGACACAACATAGCAACGCAAACAGTGAAGCCTCCAAAGGAAAACCAACTGGTGATCAGCGAGGTGGCGCAGGTCTCAAAGATGTTAATAGAGCCGAAAGTGAAGACCAGGCTATTGAAGAAAAGTATCTGGACGAACAGGGTAATCCAGACGATCAGGTGAAAGTAAGGCACGAAAACCGAAATACGGACAAAGGACGGGAATAAGATGGTAGAGAAACGGGAAAGAGGGTAAAAAAAACCGAATCAGACTAAAGGAACACAAGACTATGGACAACGAACAGGATAAAAGTAAGGAACAACAGGATGATGTAGAAAAGGCGATTCGCAGTGTAGCAGAAAATGACCATCAGGACCTTGCAAAGGAAAATATAGGCAATGAACCAGAGGAACAAACCGAGGGAGATCCGGAAAGTCCATACCGGCTAAAGGGTCTTGACGATAAACGCCCTGAAGATTCGGACATCAAGAAAGGATGGACAGTAGATTCAAATACCTCCAGAGGTCCGGACGATCTTAATGAAGAAGGGGCAGAAAAGAGTTAGGGAGTTGCTTTCCCTTTATGGTCCCAATGGTCTTTAATTACCTTGCCATCTTTATCCGTTTGGATTCGTCTGGCATAACGTTCCCCGCGGATCTTTCCATCTTTATCTTTTTGACCGAGGAAAAGTAAGATTGGCCGACCAGTCTCATCAGTTTTGAAACTCAGATCGTATCGCTTAAACGTAGTCTCAATTAGCGAATCCGGTTGATATTGTTTGTTTAATATGCTTAAAATAGGCGCTTTTAATTCCATAGCCATAATGTTTGTTTCTTTTCAACAAACTGATTCTCTTCAGGGTTTTAAAGATTAGATAAATCCAATATGAACCCACTCTCGTCATGGACCATTACCGCTCAGGAAGAGCTGAATAGCCAAGAACCCAGATTAGTAAGGAAACTTAGCGGGCACACGATATCAATATATTTGACCTACGATTCTCTTTGGGCAGTTGTTACCGGGCCTAAAAGCGGAAAAACAGCATTTAGGATGGCCTTTACTGCGGGAAGCGAACTTCAGCTGATTCAGCAAAAGGAATTAGCGGATCGCCTGTTTTTTTTGCTGGAATCGGTCAGCGCCACCTACGAAGTCAATCTTAGTTTCCCCGAAGCAGATCAGCCAATTATCCATTATATAACTACGCTCACCCCAAAAATTCCGCTATTGATCCCCTTTTGGTGCAGAGACATTCTTCCCCTGACAAAAAGCGGTAAAATTCAGAAGGAAGGATGTGTCCACATGCAACAAGTAGGAACCCGGTCAGGGTTATTATTTATGAGCATGGCCAAACCCCAAACCGGCTCCATCTTTTATTTTCAAAACCTGACGGCAATAGCTGAATACTGCGAGACAACCAGGACGTCTTTAGCGGACACCGTGGGTGGTAAATGGCCGGAGCTCGGATTTTCATTGCCTGTAACGCAAAATGACCCTCTTCCCTCCGGTAAATCGTTTATCATCACAGACGCTTTTGTGCTGTTATCTGGTGAAGTACAAAATAACAGCACGGAAATTACCACCCAATTTCTGAACCACCTTGCCAGGATTTATTTGATCATTCCCAGACCTGAGCCTGTTTATCACCATTGGCTGGATACTGTTGAAAATGGCATAAGTGGACTAACTGTACATAAAGGGTGCTGGACGTTTGCAGGGGGTCACCCCTACCTCAATGCTTACGTTTCTGACTACAAAACACCTGCAGAAATCATGGTACAACTGGCAGTGTTGCTTCCACTTACAGAATACTACGACTGGAAAGGTGAGCAAAACAAGATCATATCAGAACTGAAAGACGGCTTAAGGGCGTTCTATATGGACGAGTTGAAAGCCGTAGTCCGCTGGATACCGGCAATGGAACACAACCTTGATAAGTCCGAAGAACAGAAAAGAGAGCGGATAATGGACTCCTGGTATTTGCATCACCCCCTCATGAACCTGGCCCGTCTTGCACAAAAAGGAGTTGAGGCAGCTAAGGAGTTATTGCTGGACTCTATCGACTACGCGATCAATGTTGCACACCATTTCAAATATGACTGGCCTGTTTTCTACCGGATGGACACTTTAGAAGTAGTTAAAGCGGAAACCGAGCCTGGCAAGGGAGGCGAAAGCGATGTGCCGGGAGCATACGCACATCTGATGCTCGAAGTATGGAAATTAACGGGACAGCGCCGATATCTTGATGAAGCAAAGAAAGCAGCTAAAAAGTTAGAAGGCCGCGGCTTTGACATTTTTTACCAGGCCAATAACACGGCATTTTCGGCCCAGGCCATGTTACAACTTTATAAGGAGACGGGCGACAACACTTACCTCGACCTCAGCTACAGCTGCCTTGCAGGAATATTCAAAAATGTGCAATTGTGGGACTGTAATTATGGAAATGGTAAGTACTTCCCTACATTCTTTGCCGTATTCCCCTTAAATGATGCACCTTATACTGCGGCTTATGAGGAACAGGAAGTATATGCTGCGCTTACCGAATACTTGAAGGAAGCCGAAGGAGTCGCTATACTACCTTCCATTCACCTGCTAATAGCAGAATTTATCCGATATACAGTTACCAGGATCTGTTACTATTATCCTACTCTGCTGCCCAGGAAAATGCTCGCACGAACCGCAAAAACCGGCGAAATTGATCCAGACCTTTGGATCCCGCTTGAAGATATTCATGATGGTTGGGAACAATCCGGAGAGGTGGGACAGGAAGTTTATGGTGCAGGAATTGCATTTGCCATTGTACCAAGACAGTACTTCAATGTTCCTGATGAGGAATTTATGATCTTTATCGATTACCCGATAGGTAAGTTCAAGGTATCCAAAAACAGGTCGTTAACCTTGGCCACTGGCGGAGATGGCAGATTAAGCTGCACGCTGATGATCCTAACTTCAGAAAATGATAAAAAGAAGAAGTTTAGTTTAAGCCTCAACGGAGAGGATGAAATTCATATTGAGCCGAAAAGTCGAAATGCAAATGGGATAGAGTTCCTTGTCCCGGGAAATCAACAGCTATTGTTACAATGGGAATAATTCTGCTAGTTAATAAATCCGTTAATCACTGCGAACCTGATCAACGTTGCCGTGTTTCTGGACGCTGTCTTGTTCAGCAGGCTTTGGCGGTGGCCTTCAATGGTCCTTTTGCTCAGGAATAACTTATCTGACATCTCATCATTGGTCATGCCCTCTCCGATCAGTTTCAATACTTCCAATTCCCGTTCAGAAAAATCAACATTTAAATTGTGCCTGGAATTTCCAGACGGCCGCTGGGCACAAAGCGATAATAGCTTCGAAGACAACTCCATGCAGATGTATTTTTTCCCCGCCACGACCTGTTTAACTGCGAATAAAAGTTCATCAGTATTGCATTCTTTTAGTAAATAACCCGAAGCACCCTGAGCAAAGGCCTGATCTATATAGTTGACATCGTTGTGCATAGAAAGTATGATGACCACCGTTTGGGGGTTAATTTCTTTGGCTTTACTGATCAAAGTGATTCCATCCATTTCCTGCATCTGAATATCTGTCAGTAATAGGTCCACCGCAACTGGACTGCGCATCAGATCAATTACTTCCGCCCCGCTGGTCGCCTCTCCGATAATATTGATATCGTCATCCGTTTGCAGCAACATTTTAATGCCATTACGAACAATAGTATGATCTTCAGCTATTAATACATTTATCATTTTAAAAGTTTAAGTTTCGTCTCTGCAACAAATTGATCAATATCTAATAAATGTCTTTCGCGGCTAAAATGTTTTCTTAGTGGCTAATAACACACACCTCTCGGAATTGTTTATTGAGTAATATAAACTAAAAAAATCAATTTACTCATGCTGAATTCCCGCATGAAAACGCGAACGTAGTATATACGTATTTCGCTACATTTTGCGCTCCGAATACTTGTTCACAGCGATCAAATACGGTTTTTGCCATTCTCAAGAACAAAATATTCAAAACCTGCGTTATCCAATAAAACTCGCAAAACTTATGGAAATTGACGCAACAAAAAAAAATCAGGAAAAAAACTCCAAGCTGGGGGAAATGGTTAAAGCTGAACAGGGAGAACTCAAGGAAAACGGGACAGCAAAGACCGCTAAACCTAAAACAGATCAACAGACGAAATATCAAAGACCTAATTACCTGCTTAGGTTGTTATAGCATCCCGTCATCCGCGCTCGTCGCGTGGCGGCGGATGTCATCGCCGGCGCCGCCCGACGAGGGCGGAGCACCGGTGCTCGGATCGGCGCCGGCCTGCCGCGCGCGGGCGC
>JAPSHM010000016.1 GCA_031179845.1 Pedobacter sp. | reverse complement strand
TCCTCTTCGACTTGTTTCATTACCTCTGCTTTAGGGCGTCTAGGCAGCTGCGGTGCCGATAAAGGATCGTCATAGGCTTCAGTAACAATCGGTGCATCTCCCCAAACTTTAACAATAGAAAAGTAAGCCAGTGCCCGCAGAAAATAGGCCTGCCCCATCATGTCCTTTTTAAATTCGGCCGGACTTTCCGCATCTTTTAACTGCTCCTCAGTCATTTTACCAATGTTTGCGAGTGCGATATTAGACATGGCGATAGATTTGTAGTAGACGGTATAGTTACCAAGGCTGTTCAGGTTATACTGGAAGGTAAAGTCACCATTTTGTATTCCTTCCAAGCCATCACCATTGTATTGTATGTTGAAATAGTTCTTTGCAATGGCGTCACCATACATGTAATATCGATTCTCTTTATCTGTAAACGCTTTTCTAAGTAACGCATAGTTGCCGGCTATAGCACTTTTAGCATCAGACGCCGTTTTCCAGAATACTTGATGATAGGTAGAATTTTTCGGTTCTTGTGTAAGTAATTTCTTGCATGAACTGTTGGCCGCAAAAACCAGCATCAAGCTAGCTATGCTTATGTTTTTGATTATATTTTTCATCATTACTCGAATTAAAATTGAAGATCAAGACCTATAACGAACTTTTTTGGAATAGGATAGCCGGTCCCTTTATATTCTCCATATGGATTAACTGCTTCGGCGTCTGGCAACTTTTTTGATTGCTGGAACATCGCTAAGTTGTCTACAGTTGCATAGACTGCGAATTTGCCAAAGCCCATTTTTTTAAGCGTGTTTCCCAAAACGTTGTATGTTAAACTAACACTTTTGACCCTCAGGTAGCCCGCTTTCTCTAAGAAGAATGTTTGAGCAGAAGTATAATAATATCTGTAGGTCCCAATATCATATTTAGCATACTCTGCAATATCTCCTGGGGCTTTCCAAATATCAATCTTACTAAAATCTGGAGTAGAATAGCCCGCGAAATCATAAATCGCATTTCCAGCTTGAGAATTTGCAAAGCGATCTGAATCAAATAGATTCAAAACATCACGATCAAAAGTGAAAGTTGCAAACACATTAAGGTTCCAGTTTTTATAACTGAAGTTATTGGTAAAACCTCCTGTCCATTTCGGATTTGGATCACCTATTGGCAATTTGTCTGGATTGACACCGTCATTGAAGACATCTACCATAAAGTTCCCGTCAAGATCTTCCAGATAAAAATCTCCGGCACCATATTCTCCCTGACTGCCATATTTTACACCGGTCAGCGGATTTACAGGAACGTCACCTAGCGTTGGGTACACCCCTCTGGTTCTGTATAAGTAAAATGCATTAATTGGACTACCTACAGAAAGGATGTGGGATTTATCAAACCTGTCACCACTGAAAACAATGTCTCTGTTTCCATTCGGTAAATTCATGATCGTGTTCTTGTTGTATGCAATGTTCAAGGAGGTATTCCATCTGATTACTTTCTCAATTGGACTGGCCCTAAATGAAAGCTCGTATCCATTGTTACGCACGCCTAAGGCATTTGTTTTCGCATAATCATACCCTGAAGTAACTGGCAACAAAACATCAAAAAGCAAATCCGTTGATTCTTTATTATAAGCTTCCAGGCTTATCGCGTATTTTCCATTTTTAAATTCGATGTCTGTTCCGATATTCCACTGCAAGGTTTTTTCCCAGCTGAGGCTACTTTGTGCAGCACCGTTCACAAAATTTGGTGTGATTGCTGTTACGCCATTGTAAGAGGTCGACCCTCCATTACCGTTATAACTCCCATTATTTACATGATAGATATTGTACTGAAGATAATTTTGTCCTAAACCTCGGGGTAGATTACCAGATCTACCGATACTGGCTCTTAATTTTAGTAAGGTTAGTGGACTATTTTCTCGATTCTTCATGAATTTCTCTTCAGTAACAAGCCATCCTATTGATGCAGAAGGAAAGAATGCCCACTTATTGTTCTTCCCAAACTTTGAAGAACCATCCGTTCTGCCAACTAAGGAAATAATATACCTGCTATCGTAATCATAGCTGGCTCTCGCATAGTAAGACACCATGCCGAACGCCTGATAGTCTGAATTGGCTAAAATTCTTGACTGTTGATATCCTGTAACAGTTTGTATATTATCTGAAGCTCCTCCGGCCCCTCCAGCGGTTGTGGATTGGTACTGTGTATATTCTAAATCCTGTCCTACAACAAGACTTAGACTGTGTTTAACAAACTGGTTGGTGTAGGTAAAGTAATTTGATGTTCTTGGATTAAGATTTACATCAGTAAAACTCAAAGAAGCGTTTCCTTGCCCGTTGTTGATCAGGCTGGTAAAACTCCGGTCTCTTCTTGTGGTATTATACAACAAAGATGATTGCGAGTTGAAAAAGAAGTTCCTACTGAATTCATAAGATACGTTCAGATTGGTGGTAAGGTTGTTGCCAATATTCTTGTCGAGGTTTCCACTTGTAGAATTCAGGTAAAAGGCTGCTTTTTCGGGAGACAAATTGATTAGTGAGGAAGGCATATTACCTGCACCTAATCTTATTGGATTTGCGGGATCATTCGGGTCCCCGTTTCCTCTGGCTTTATCTGTCCTCGAAAAGTAGAACATTGGACTGATCAATAACTTTTGCTTTGCAGCGCGGGTGCCCATAATTAACCTGCCAGCATAACGTTTAAATCCTGTCCCTTTGACGACACCTTCCTCGTTATAATAGCCTCCACTAAAACGATAGGTTATACCATTATCACTTCCACCACTTATACCTAAATCAATGTTAGTTATTTTAGCGGTTTTGTAGAACATATCCTGCCAGTCCGTATTTCCATTATACGCAGGGTTGAGACTGTCTGTAAGGATTGGAGGAAGATTCCGCAATTGTTCATAAGTCAATTGTCTTTCCAGGATCTCTAATTTTTGTCTTCTTTCCGTTGTTCCAAGTGTAGCATCTCTAAGATTCGGACGTTCAACAACTCCAGCGAATGAGCCCAATGTAATTCGTGGCTCACCGCTTATTCCTTTCTTGGTGGTAATCATAATTACTCCATTTGCACCCCTGGATCCGTAGATTGCTGCTGCAGAGGCATCTTTAAGCACGTCAATACTTTCAATATCGGCAGGATTTATTCCCGCCAGATAATTAGTCCCCGTGCCGGCTCCTGGTGCAGTGAATTCTTCTGTCGGTTGCGGAATTCCATCTACGATATACAACGGAGAGTTGATCACATTATACTCGTCGTAATTACTGCTAATCTGCGAATTTCCTCTAACAGATACTGTTGGAGCAGAACCAGGCTGTCCTGTAAAATTCTGTACGTTAACACCTGCAAGGCGACCCTGTAATAATTGGTCAAAACTGGACGTCGGCAAATTGGCAAGCTCTTTGGCGGAAATACTGGATATGGCACCAGTAGATTTTTTTCTGGTGATGTTCTGGTATCCAACCATCACCACCTCACTTAGTGTTTGATTGGTTTCGACAATGTTGAAGGTGAGCGCCGTTTTTCCAGCCGCCGAAAGTTCTTTCGTTACATAACCAATCATTTTAACTTCAATGATTGCATTTGGATTTGTCAACTTTAGCACGAAATTTCCGGTGCCGTTAGTCACTGTTCCATTCTTTGTCCCCTTTTCCAAAACAGTTGCTCCAGGGACGGGGTTTTTTGATTCATCAAGAACAGTTCCTGTAAAATTGCTCTGCGCAAAGGCCTGCCAAGGTATCAACAGATAGAAGAATATGCCAAATAGAAATTTGGTAGAGGTCTTGGTAAAATTTTGGTTCATAAGATTAGCAGTTTAGGTTAGTTAATAGTTACCTAAATCTATCTTCAATATTTTACAAAAAATTAACATATTTTAACACTTTCCGGTTGTATTTTAATCAGTTTTAGCTTAAATTAAGCCGAGATAGTGTTGTTTCTACACTTAGTCTCCTTAGTATCGTTTCTTTTTTTACTGTTTATCTATTAAACTGGTTAGATTTCCATCAAAATACGATGAGAATAAAGCTCTTAAACCGAAAAGAATAAATTTTCTGATAAAATTTTCGCTGAAACACTTACAAAACTAAAAAAGATAGGATTTTACAAAAGTTAAAACCTCATTATCCAAAGTGTACGACAAGTGTGGGTCAGAAATTTACTAGTTATCTTTCCATCTTCTATGCGACCATAGCCAATATGCTGGCTTATGGAATATTGTTTCTTCCAATTTACTGCAGAAAGCCGTAGTAATTTCATGGTCGAGTGTTTGTCTGGGGGATTCAGTGATCAGCGAAAACCTTATCTCCCAACAAATATTTTCTGAGGGCTTTATATCCGCGTATACGACAATCGCATCAGTTGCCCGGGCTAGTTTCTCTGCCCCATTAAACATGTAGGTGGATTGGTTGAGAAAAGACAAAACACATTTCGTGTTTTTTCCGGGATATTGATCTGCAAGAAAAAGTGTAAGCTGCGGCATTTTATGAGGTTTCATAAGTTGTCTTAAGGCTTGCGATGCTGGAATTAGCCGAATTCCAAAGCGCCCTCTGACCCGCTGCGCAAATTTTTCAGCTATCTGGTTTGTCAGGGGTTTATAGATCGCATTTACTTCATGGCTTAACAATACAGGTAATACATTCAGACATTCCCAATTGCCATAATGACCTAGTAAGACGATCACATTCTTATTTTGCGCATAATAATACTCCAATAACTCAATATTTGAAAATGAGACACGCTTGAGTTGCTGCTGACATCGTATGGAAAAGCATCTGGTTACTTCAACGATCATTGATGCGAGATGCTGATAATAGTCTTTGATCAATTGTTCTACTTCCCCTATCGAAAGAAAATATATAATCGAAAAAAATTCAAAATAAGATAACCACAAAACACTTCTGGAATCAACCAAAGAAATGAACGCATAAACCATCAACAAAACTTATTAGAATCCTTATTATAATAGTTTCAGTCTATTTTAACGTTTATTTGGCATTGGAATGCGCTTTTATAGCTAGGTAAACATAAATATTCGAATACGCTTTCGGCATTCTCTTACAAAATCGATACTAATATCACTGATTAGATCACCTGATCTTGTGGTAAAGCGGATTATCGCAGATGCTTTGGCTTCAGCTTTTGGTCTGCACTGTTTACTATTTCAGCAATTCTATTACGCCTGGTTTCGGGCCTTCTTGCAAGTACCAGCCATTGAAGTACTGCCTTCTTTGAAGACCTGCTCAAACTTTCAAAAAAATCCTTCGCTACTAAATGATTTTCAAATTCTGTTTCTAAATCTTCAGGAATAATTAATTGCTCAACACTATCTAATATTGTCCAAGATCCATTTCCTTTTGCAACGTTAATAGTTTTGTACCCGGCATCTGTCATTAAACCTTTGTCAATTAGTTGTAGTACTTTTTCTTTATTAATTCTGGACCAAGTGCTATTCGGTTTCCGTTTACTAAATAGCTGATGGGTTGTTTGTTCGTCAATCTTTATCTTTTTGCTGTCGATCCAGCCGAAACACAAAGCGATATCTACGGAGTCCCGCCAGGAGATTGACTGTTTACCAGCGTTTTTACCATAGGAAACAAGCCATACAGACTGTTTGGTAAGATGGTTGACTTCCAACCACTTTCTCCAGTCTGTAAGGCTCTTTGGATAAAATATTTCTGGTTCCACTTTTATCAAACATCTAACGCCAACCCAATCCCGGGGCCACATGCTTTAAAATCGAATCTAATACATGCACATTGTAATCAACACCTAATGTATTGGGTATGGTCAAAAGTACCGTATCTGCTTCCTGAATGGCTTCATCTTCCGCCAATTCTTTGATGAGCTGATCCGGCTCGGCTGCGTAACTTTTTCCGAATATCGCTCGTCTATCACTTTCGATATATCCGAACTTGTCGCTGCTATCGGCTTGATGACCAAAGTATTTTCGGTCTTGATCATTTACAAGTGCAAAAATCGATCGGCTCACGGAAACTTGTGGTTCGCGGTGGTGTCCAGCTTTTTTCCAGGCATCTCTGAAGATTCTGATTTGTTCGGCCTGTTGTACATGAAATGGCTTACCGCTTTCATCAAACTTCAAAGTAGAACTTTGCAGGTTCATTCCGTTTTCTGCGGCCCAAACAGCTGTTGCATTAGTGGCAGCACCCCACCAAATTCGTTCACGTAATCCTTCTGAATACGGCTCGAGGCGCAATAAACCCGGTGGATTCGGAAACATGGGGTATGGGTTGGGTTGAGCAAATCCAATACCCTTCAGCTTGTCCAAAAATTCTAAAGCTTTCCTGCGTCCCATATCAGCATCGGTTTCTCCCTCAGCAGGTTGGTAACCAAAGTAACGCCAACCATCAATTACCTGCTCCGGCGAACCTCTGCTGATTCCTAATTGTAATCGACCTTCTGAGATTAGGTCGGCAGCTCCGGCATTTTCCACCATATATAAAGGATTTTCATACCGCATATCAATCACACCGGTCCCAATTTCTATTTTACTTGTTTTGGCACCTATAGCGGCTAGTAAAGGAAAAGGTGATGCCAATTGGGCTGCAAAATGATGTACGCGAAAATATGCACCATCTAAACCGATCTCTTCGGCAGCAACGGCCAGATCGATGGACTGCAGTAAGGTATCGCTTGCTGTAGGGGCTTTATAAGCCGGGTGTTGTGACCAATGGCCAAACGACAGAAATCCAATCTTTTTCATTCAATTACAAAGTTAATGAATTTGGACAAACTCCCGATAATCTTGGATCAAGGTTTAAGCATAAGTTTAGAGCTGCCGGGCCGGTAAAGCATTAGTAAAAAAATAAAAATTTAGGAAAGATACTTGTTATACTACTATCTATTATCCGGACGGCATCGTAAGTTCAATGGGAAAATCTGTCACGCGATATGAAGAAGATAATTCTCTTCACTGGTATTATACAGGGGATGGGAAATTTTATAATAAAGCAGGAAAACTAGAATTCATAAGAAATTATGTCAATGGAGTTAATATAACGGAGATAGAGATTACTTCTAAAAATCAACTCTGACGGAGCCAAACATCAAACTTCTCACTAGTTATCAGTTAATCTATCGACTACCGGACTGACCATTTTTCGGTTGAATAATCATGTGATTACTAATGGAATTTAAACGTAGTAGAAATTAAATTGCCACAGTTGGCAGATTCCAAATATTCCGTTCTTAGCACTAAAATGAACCAATTAATCTTTAACTTGTTCGCATTTCTTTATTTTTTTAAATACTGCAAAAACGCTCAATTAATTTGTTTGAGTGGCTGTGAAAGTTAATGTTTCTCAGTTAATGTAATGCCAGGCATTTTATAGAACAAATAGTATCAAATTTAGAATTAATGAAATTAAAATTCAGTGATAAAGTTGCCCTTGTAACAGGAGGGGAATCTGGCATAGGAGCGTCAATTGCCTTAGAATTTGCAAGTTTAGGCTGCAATATTATTTTGACCTACTTAAATGATAAAGTAAAGGGTTTGGAAATTCTAAAAAGAATTCAAGACAAGGGAAGTAGGTGCTTACTTATTAAAACCGACGTAAGCAACGAAGAAGATGTAAAACATCTATTTAAGATAGCCTCAGAAAATTTTTCGAAAATAGATTTTTTAGTAAATAGCGCAGGCATTAGAAGTGTAAGCCACTATATGAAATGAGTTTCAGCGAATTTGAAAACACTATAAAAACAAATTTATTTAGTGTTTTTCTATGTTGTAAATATTTCATAGAACATAGAGCAACAAGCCCTGGCAGCGGGAGAATAATTAATATTACGTCAATTCACGAAGATATCGTTAGTGCTGGCAAGTCTGACTACTGTTCTTCGAAGTTTGCAATTAAAGGCTTCAGCAGGGTGTTAGCACTTGAATTGGCTCCAAAACAGATCACTGTAAACTGTATTGCACCCGGGATGATTTTAACTCAAATGAATCAACGTGCGTTGGATGATATAAACTATAGAAGTGAACAAGAGAAACGAATTCCTTTAAATTTTGCTGGATTACCGGAAGATGTAGCAAAAACAGCTGTATTTTTTGCCTCTGATGATGCTAGATATATTACTGGTAGCACTCAAATTGTGGATGGCGGACTAATATTAAATCGAGTACAGGGTTCAAAATAACGTGTAAGGTTATCCAATTAAAATTCATAAGCAAAAAGCGCTCAACATGACAATTAAAAGAAAAGTAGTGTTCACTTTGAAGGGGGTGTCTCTTGAACTGTAAAATTTGTTACAACGCAAGTTTCTTCCTAGTTCATCAAAATACTCGTTAGTGTGATTTACATCACATACTCCCCGGGCATCGTCTACGTTATTGTTGTTTATTCCCGTTACTTTAAATACCCGGGTTAATACATAGTCTTAGCTGGCACTGGGACCTGCTGCTGCTGCCTGCATTTTACAAACGGAGTGGTAAAGATCCTCCCGTTGCTGTCTGACGGGATATGAAAACCAGGAAGCAGTGTTACGCTTCTAGATGCCTTGATCTCACTCTGACCCGAAAGAAGCTATGAAGCACATTACAGCCTTAATTATTATGCTATTTCTCATGAGCGTTTAGGGTCTATGATTGTAATCAAACCTTTTTACAATATGGCCATCCTGATCCTTGATATGCAACAAACGTTGGAAATTATCATATTCATAGTACGAAGCCAATTTTTTTGCATCAACATGCTTGGTTATTCCAGAAAGACTATTATAGGTATAGCTTTCAATCAAAGAGCCTCCTAGAGCGCTTGATGTTCTCAGTGGGGCAAGAAAAGCTTCCACCTGAACATCGGTAGGAGTTTTTAAGTTCCTGAAATTCTCAATCGCAGCAGCTCCACCAAGAGCGGCACTAACTGCAGCATAACTTGCGTTACTGATTTTAGCAACCAGCAAGCTACCTCCATAGCCCCAAACATAACATTCCGGAGGCCCTCCTTCCTTACTTACCGATACTGGTACTCCGTGCGGATCGTAGTTCAAGTATTTCACCCTCAATTCTGCAGATTCTGTAGAATATTTAGAATAGATACTTGTCGGTTCGTAAACGTCTGACCCCCAGTGTTTGTAATCAGTGATTCTTGAAATTAGATGAGTACTACCTTTGAGCTGTTTTTCTTCTACCACATTTTTGATTTGGTTCCTAGCCGACATGGCTGAAAACACTCCGTTGGGATCTTCTCCTAATGTAACCTTATCAGCCGCGTATTTAAATTGACTTTTTAGCTCCTCATTTTTGCTATTTACTATCTTCTTTTCCTTCAAATACAGCATTTGACTGTCATATGCATAATAGGTATCGACTTTCGCTGTTGCTGCTCCCGCTGAATAGTCAAATTCGGAGGTTTGGACAAGTTCAATCCGTCCCGCAAAAGGTGTAAAGCTACTCATCAAAACATAATGCACATCACCATTTGGATCAATTTGAGGAGTAAAAGGATTGCCGCTCCACAAAAATTTAACCGGCGCGATGCTTATAGAACGGAAGTTTTCCAACCTCGCTGAATTTTGATAATAGGGATCTGTGTGTGTTTGATAGATGTTTTCAGTTTTTTTCAACAACTGGTTGATAGAATTGTATATCTCCTCCTTTGTCATCAGTCCATAAGACCAGGTAGTATAGGCGACTGGAACTGAAGGAAAAACATCTTGTATAACAGGAGACCCTTCTTTAAATGAGGTAAAGTATCGCACTGTTTTTCCCAAGCTAACTCCATTTGATGTACTTTTTTCAACTACCCGGCTATAAGTAACCGGGCTTCCATTTATATAGGCAATATCATTGACGCTATTTGAAGACCTGATAAAATAGTTATAATTGAAGTTACCCCCGTATGACGGTTCTTCAGGGAAACTTGATTGAATTTTAAAATCATAATGAACAAAATATGTATAAACCGGTTTTGTTCCCAACGTTCCTGAGGAAGTAATCCCATCTTCCAGTGTATATTCGTATTGCTTTACAACAACGGGGGTGGAAACATTGTCGGCATAGTCTAAAATTCGCTTGACCCGCAATCCTCCTACAAAAGGCTGTACATGGCTTAATACTATTTTCGAACTACCTCCAGAATATATCTCCTTCCATTTGATTTCTAAGTATTCATTATAGTCTGATAGCCCAATCGTAAAACACCTGATAGTGTAAGATTGACCTTTAACAAGATTAAGAATGTTGAAGTTCAGAAATTGTTCATAGTTTGACAGATTGAAATTGGCCTGTTGAGTGGCAACTATTTCGTTCGACTGATTATAAACCTCAAACTTTATACCGCAGGATCCAGAACAAGTGCCTCCTATTGGATTCATCCTAATCTCGAAATCAGTACTCGTATTGTTATTTCCATTGAAAATAAAAGGAACGTTTGCCCCCGGGTTTGTATTACTTGTAATTCCTTCATTTAAGGACTTCCACTCAAAGGGTGGCAAATTTATTGTCACAGTATCGTTCTGTTCCAGCCAGTTGTCTTTTGCTGTATTTGCTTCCAACTCAAACACTGTAGAGCCACCTGTTGGATAAGTTATTTTAGTCATGCTTCCTGCGATTAAATAAGTAGGATTGGTATCCCTGTTCGACCCTGCAAATTCTCGAAACGGAGGATACGCACCTCCTGGTGCCCGTACATATTCTTTTGGAAACCGGGAGGCTTCTCCTCCATTATAAGTATAATAACCCCAATGATCCTGCCTCATGCTAAGTCTTTGAGGCAGCAATGGATATGTAGTATATGTAAAGACATACGGCTTATCAGCAATTTCCGGAGACCCACCGAAGGGGGTAACACTCAGCAAAGTTGCCCTGTTCAGCGAGTAGTTGTGACTCAAATTGAAGCCCCTTATTGTATTTCCATTTGTGATAACTAACTTCTGCAGCAGGTGATCTCCAGGCAGGTCTGATCGCTGTGTGACATTATATTGGAGGACCACCATGTTCCCATCCGGAAAATTGATTTTTTTTAATCGCTTTCCGTTAATATCTTGAGTGCTCCCTCCATTTTTTGCGACAGTCAATCCGGTATACTCAAATAAAGGTGTTGCGATTGTTCCACCTGAGGCACTTTCCACTCTAAAAAAGTTATTTTCATACTCATACTCTATACTATCCTTACCCGATGGTGTAAGTATCCTTGTTAAATACCAGGATGAAGTGAATGACGACTGGCCTCCAAGTCCCCCTACATTGCTCGTTATTTCATAATCTTCAAAAACGAATTTATAGCCATATTCATCGGTAATGATGAACTTACTTATTAGTGGCATATTGTTCACTTGGGTAATAAATTTTTCTATTTTAATCTTCTCTTGTGTAAGGATGAGTAGATCACCATTTCTACCCAGTACAAATCGCCCACTACGACCATTGAAACTGAAATTGAAAAGATCGTTCTGCGTATCCTTAACACCTGCATACATTTGGTGTAGTAACCGGTCGCTATGAGAAGTACCACGTTGATTACCTGAATAAGTATCGATTGGCATCTGCTGTTGTAAAAAGCCATGTTCGGAATATTCATCATACAACCCTCTTACGCTTCTAGAAACAACACCGCCTGCATTCAAAGCCCAGCCAAGCCCGACATTTGATGCATTCTCATCGACCTTGATCCCTCCGGCATGATAATCTAAAGAGACATTTACTTTTAAGCCAAAGTTCTTCCCTTCCCAACTATAGATCGGAACCCCGATTTGAGGAATTCCCGTCGAATGGCCGACAGGAATATTTCCGAATTTATTTATTGCGCTAACATTTGGTGATGGTGGAATTATGTTCTCGATGCTTGGCGCAAGATTATTATTTTGAGCACTAACCAACATCGAAATCAGCAACGTTGTCAGAAACAAAAAGGCGCCTTTACAAGCAAGTGGAATGTTTAATCTCATGTTCGAAAGCATTAAAAAATTGTTAAATATCTAAGTAGTTATGATTATGATCTATTTAGTTTTCAATCATAGTTAATAAATATTCTATTAACACAATTCCGATTTTCGCAGAACAACTATCTGGCAGTACAGAAAGGTGGTAGCAAGACATAAACCAATGAAATCCGGTATAATTTCTTTAGCTTTTAATGACCGTATTTTATCTGTATTGTCAATCATCTATTAATTTAATCGTTCGATCGCATCTTGATGCAAGAGCGAAGCAGGTTAATCTCCTGGTCTTGTATCAAATGTAATATTTTGCTTCTTACACATGCACTAGAAACAATCGTGACTTTCCAAGCCAGATAATCACAGACCACTCAGTTAGAATTGGCTAATCATTTGTTAGAAACATGTAACCGCACCTCAAGATGGAAATCACCTACCTTCCCATATGGATGGCATTGCATTCATTTCGCCTAGACGAGCACAAAGCCTCAACTTCAGCCGCCGATGGAATTGGTCATCGATCCCAATGTTACCGTCAGCTCAATGGTAAACCGTCCGGTTTTGCATTATGCCCTCTATTAATTTTAGCGTAGTACAGTAACATCTATTAAGTCTGAGAAGATTTCTATATTAGCTAACAAAAAGCACTTACTAATGACTCTCAATTGCGCTATCATCGACAATGACCAACAATCGTCTGAACTTCTCAAGAACTACATCGATACGAGCCCGACCCTATTACTTACGACAGTATTTTTGGATGCTAAAGCCGCTGCACATAAAATTTGCTGTGAGGATAATATCGATATACTTTTCTTGGACATTGAAATGGCTCAAGTACCCGGTATTAACCTGATTCACAATCTACATAGTAAAGTGAAGTCTATAATCCTAATAACGACACAACCTCTGTATGCAGTCAAGGCATTTGAGCTTCCGGTAGCAGACTTTCTTCTCAAACCAATTTCATTTCCTAGATTTTTTCATGCAATTAGCAAAGTGGAGAGGCAACATTGTATTCAGCGAAAGATGCCAGTTCATCGGAAGGAAGACTTCTTCATCCGTAGCCTAAACAATTACAACAAATTGATTAACTGCCGATATGATGAGGTTATTGCTGTCGAAGTAAGAGGCAAGGAGTTGCAACTGCACACTAGATCACAAACATTCTCAACCTTGCTTACTATGTATGAAATGGAAGCTGAATTAGCGCATAGAGAAGACTTTATACGTGTTCATCGTTCCTTCATAATTTCCAAGAGATTTATTGATAACGTGCAGGATAACGTAGTGACTATGAAATATTTGGATTTAAAATTTACTATTGGCGACCATTACCGTAAAAATCTTTTCGATTATATAAATTCCAAAATTCTCAAACCCAAAAAAAAAGCTTAATCTTTATTCAATAATTCGTTCAAGCGCTGTACAGTTTTCCGACTGCTTTTGTTAATCAATCCAGTGCTGGGTTACAATCCGGTCTACCGTTTCAATTTTCACTTTTTAACTGTTCAATTGTTCAGCTCACATTAATATAGCATTTCTGCATGCCTTAATAGAATTTGAGCATTACCATCAAAAAAATTTGCCCTTTTCTTGCCCTTTGAAGCAAAATGCCAGCAGCTATGTATAATTACTGGCAAGATAAGTGGTCCCGAAGATAGAAAAAACAGTAGTTTTTGGGGATCAATTGACGTCAAAACAAGTCATATTTCGTCAGATATGATCAAACTAGTTTACCCTTTTATTTACCCCTCTTTTGATTAAAATAGACTCGACCAGAACAACGTTCAATTTATTCTATTTCTGATTTAACATCAAACTTACAGTTCTTGGCAAAGGAGAAAGATTGTCTGATGGCATCCCTTCAATTTCATTTCCAATTAATTCAAACTTGATAATATTATGTGCTCCATCTAAATGGCTTACAACATTAAAGGTCCCACGTTTAAGGTCTCCATTTAAGTTCATGATGCTATAATCTACTGATGATAGCTGATTAACAGATTGTTTTCCAAAGTTTAAGTACTTCTCAATAGCCGAATATGTATTATTAGCGAATATAGCGGTAAACATAGAAAATGAGCTTGCTACTTTAGTGTTATTGTAAGAAAAAACATATTGCCGGGTAACCTTCCCGTCTTTAGGATTTGATAAACTAAATTTTTGATAATTCCCATTATTAACGTCATAAGTTACCACAGAATAAATCAAATTATTGGACGCCAGATCTATCTTAACTAGATACCCGGCATTATCGTAACTATACTTCTCTGTATTGACAAATGTCATACCATGTTGAACTTGAGAAGAAGTATGTAAAACGACCCTCCCTTTATCATCAAGCTCATAAGAATCATTAGAGGCAGTATTAAGAAATATCTTATTCCCCTGATAGTCAAAATCAATAGTCGTCGAAATATTCTTGTCATCAGTAGTGAGTAAAGCCGCCATTTTACCCTTTTCATCATATTTTATTATGTCATTAACATTTTTGCGATTTATACTTAACTCGCCCCATTGATAACTAACACTTTGTATAGAAGTGGGCGATAATTTTTCGGGTTCAACCTGATCAGATTTACAAGATATAGTTAGCAAGGTACAAAAGGTTAAAGAGAGCAGAGAGAGCTCAATCTTTTGAAGTGAATTTCGACTCATAATAGATTGTTTTAAGTTAATATAATCAAATATACCTAAAATCATTTATGGTTGTCACCATGTAAATAAATCCGTCTTAGCGGGTAAATAAATTCATCCCGATCGAACCTAATGACATAAAAAAACCAGCAGTTATGTATAACTACTGGTAAAGTAAGTGGTCCCGACGAGAGAAAAAACAGTGGTTTTTATAGGTCAAACGAAGTCAGAATAGGTAATATTTCGTCAGGTTTGATCAAATTAAGTTACCCTTTTTTTACCCCTTTTTATAGCATGAAATTTTATCATTTGTATTTGAGTAATATCACTTCAAAGTCACTATATATATTTAAGCACTTTAGCATACTCTCAACCCATGCCTTATCTGTTCCTCTACTAGAATAGTGACGGTGATAAGTTACCGGGTTGTCTTTGAAGTGCTTCTGAAATTCATTTCGATAAAACCTCCCCAATATACTATCCTCCTTGCCCATTAAAATAAATCGGGTTTCCGCCGTAATTTTTAAATCTCGCATTTCATCAACAAACCTCAAGACGTTTCCTTGAATAAGCTTTGGCTTAATTGCAAGCTGTTTTGCAAGATTAGTGGAATCTTTCATTTTAATTCTGAATAGGTCTGTCATGTAAGCCCCACGTACGGCAGTATCATTAAAAGCATATTTCAATTTTCTGTCATGCTTCCCGCCTCGAAAATTACCCCATACTTCAACCTCTTTAGAAATGTTCAATCCAATAATAACATTTCTAACATTTAGAACTTCGATATTTAAATATATTATGTCGGTAGATTTTTCTCTTATTCTTGATTTTTCACATTCCCAAATAGCCCAGCTTGCCCAAGCTCCATGCTTTTCGGTTAATTCTTCAAATTCAGTTGGCAAAAGGCTCATAATATCAATTTATTAAAATCATTTGCTACAAAGAATCATATAACACTTTTAAATATGCTCTTATACAGATCAATTTTAAACTGCTTAACGGGTGTTTTATATCCCACATATTTATCCTTAACATCCAAGTAATTCTTTGACCTAGATAATTGGATATTAGCGCTGCCAGAAGGCGACACCAGTATCTTAAGTAGTATAGGCCTACCAAAATGGACAGAATCAAGTGAAATAGATTTTTCTTCTCTTATTTGTTTGGTGATTTTTTGCTTTAAAATATCAACATAAAATAATTTAAAAGCATTATTCTCACCAAATCCACTCGTGAATAAAATCTCGTTAATTGTAGAGTTTTTGATTTGTTCAATTAGACTATAGTTAAGTTTCTGGGGGATTAAATCACTGTCTAATGCGGTTTGATTCTTTCTCAGACATTCTAACACCGTATCAGAAATCGCTATTTTCCGGCTTCTTAAAAAATTCAATATCCCATCTACCGTAATAGGTTTTCCAATTTCATTATCAAAAGCTTCGTTTAAAATTTTCCAGATACTTGATCTATTCCCATAAAAAAATTGCACTTCAAAGTCCTCCGTAAAATGAGGATGAATCGTGCCTAATATCAATTTTTCGCTTTTGGCAATGATAGGATATTTTCCAACAAATTGGTGCGTTGTCCTCATATACTATTTCTCACCAACCTTATATATATAAAACTCTTATTCCTCAAGGGTTGGTCTTTGAACACCAAGCATTCACCTTTTTTATCCCTTTTGTGCTTCATTGTAAAAGG
This sequence comes from Pedobacter sp., assembly GCA_031179845.1. Classification (GTDB taxonomy): domain Bacteria; phylum Bacteroidota; class Bacteroidia; order Sphingobacteriales; family Sphingobacteriaceae; genus Pedobacter. The sequence continues at coordinate 12,122 of JAPSHM010000016.1, read as the reverse complement.
CTCATATGTAACTTCTGACTTCTCAAATGCCACCCTCAATCGATCGATGTAAGTGTCTGCATCAACTTTCCATTTTTTCTTTAGATTCCAGAAATAAGCAGAAACCTTTCTTGATGAGCCCAACATCGTTCCGTCTAATCTAATATGTGTTGGGTTCAATTGTTTGTAAGGATCAACCTGTTGAAGGTAGAACTCTTGAAAGCTTTGGTATTTTGGAGTTACGTTAATCTTGCTCATAAATTCATTTTGAGCAATTTACAGGATTTATGCTTTCGATAAATATATTTAAGAGGAATATCTTTTTGAACTACTGTTTTTTGAGAAAGGGGGATGAGGGGGTAACAACTGAGATCGAAAGAGCCGTCTATTAAAGAATACGATAGTATCTATATTTTGTTTATATTTATTTAGAAATAGAATATGGAAAATTTTTTAGACATACCCTACCCTAATTTCAAGTTTAGTGATTATATAAAAAGAAAGGCCAAGGAATTTCTTGCTTCGAATTTAAGAGAAGGTTTCGCCCAAGACCCAAAAAAAGAAGTAGATAGAATTGATCGAGAACTGTTAGGTTTTCTCAAGGATGAAGACAAAATTCAGTTTGTCGGCCACATAATAAATCATATCACGGAAGGATTAAGAAAGCATATAGCAAAATGTAAGTCACCTCATTGTAAAGCTGAGCCGATGACACAAGATGTTTTGTACTACCTTTATAACCAATTAGATTATTATGGTCTCAAAACAGATGTTGAAAGTTTCAGCACAGATGAAATGTATGAAAATAGCGATATAATGAATGAAATTGTATTTGCCTTGGAAGAGCTTAAAGCAGGGCAAGATATTATTTTCACTGAACTGGACGTTCGCCTAATAGATACGATCAAAGATGATTTTGAAGATGCAAAATGGCTTCAAGTGCTAGGTAAACAGAAGTGGCTTAAATATATTGGCGGCGTTATTCTTGAACATACTGGAAATAAGCTCCTTGATGGAGTATTTAAAAATAAAATACTGCCGCTACTTTTTAAATTTGGGTGGGACGCCACTAAATATTTATCCTAATACTGCTGATGTGGATTTGAAAACATTTTTCCCACTCACGGATGAGTATCTAAAATAAACCGTTGGCGGCAGTGATTAGTTGGAGTTTAGCAAAATTAAAACGTTATTTAATGGAAATTCTTAAGCTTTCTTAATCTGAACTGGTTTTTTTAATCCCAAGTAACAACACAACACCACCCAAATAGGCTTCTTCAGCTTCAAATCTAATCCGTTGATAAAACACACGTTAGATTCTATAGATTTTTTAGTTTCTAGCAACATTCCTTGGCATCCAAGTCCATATTCCGTAGTATTAAAAAAAATCATTTGGCCTTTGTCTTCAATACACATTTAGCACATGCATAACTGGTATAACCTGCTGAATACTGAACATATCAATTGGAGGCAGGGCAGTGTTGTTTTGGATATTCCTTTTGATTGCCATAATGTAGTAATTTAGTTTTATCATTAAAATTTGTTGAGAGTGGATAGATTATCCTTCGACAGGTCTTTATCCACCTTCGTCTCATATTGTTTGCCTCGCATGAGAAGAGGCATGAAAAAAGCCTAATTTTTTTTGGGAATTAGGCTTGGTTTTTTGAGTTTCCCGGGTCGCTAGTTATTTTCTTTAATCCACTCATTTATTTCATTGACATCAAAAAACTTAGCCCCTATCGGATCTGAATGAAATGGCAGGCCTAAAGCAATTCTTCTGTTTAAACTAGAGGCACTCCAATTGAATAACTTTCCTATATCCTTATGCCTCAATAATGGCATTGGCGTGTTTAGATTCTGTTCCATATCGTAGGTTACTAATGTATTTTTTGCACTATTAAAATTCTGCAAAGCTTCTAGAAATTCTAATTCTGCACGTATCCACAGTTCCGGATCAAAATTCAATCGATCCTGATCATATTCGAATTGAAATGCTCTGTAGTGCCACTCATCAAGTATCCTATCAATTTGCATTATCAGCTTTTTCATGTAGTGCAAAAAGAGGATTTTTATTTCCGTTTCCTTAATGCTATTTGTTGTTTCATCCAGAAATATGATCAGCTCCTCATTGGTACATAGGGATCTTATTTTATTCTTGAAGTATTTAACATTTGGTGACTGAGTATAATTTAGTATGGTTAAGTCTATGTTCTGTGTTATTTTCATTCTACTATTTTTAAGTGTTCTACATGATTAATTTCAAATCTCCAATCTGATGGTATCCATTGTCAATTTGCTATCGTTATCCGCGGGAAGCCCATGTTAAACCGCATGGTTATACTTATCGTTGAGGCTTTTTATTGATTCGACCAAGTTTCCAGTGAGGCTCTTCGCATAGATCATGGTTTGTTCAATCTTCTGATGACCTAGCAAATCCTTTACATATACTATAGGTATATCCATTTCAACCAAGTTCGACGCGAAACTGTGGCGGCCGCAGTGAAAGCTTATGCTCTTTTTTATTCCGGCCATCACCATAATATCTTTCAGGTTTCTGTTAACAACCTGATTTGCCAATTGTGGCAAAGCTTTTAGCGTGTCTGCCTTGATAGTCAATTTTGAATATTTACTGAGAATTTCTTTCGCTTTATCCATTAATGGTATCAACAACGGTTTACTTGTCTTAACGATTTCGATTTCAATTCGATCTGGATTTGATTTAATATTACCCCACTTAAGGTTGTAAATATCAGAGTACCTTAAGCCTGTATAACAGCTGAACAAGAAGATGTCCTTTGATTTTTGAAGAAAGGTTTCATGCTCCGGTATTTTCAAATCTGCCAATAAATTCACTTCCTCAATGGATAGAAACATACGAGTTCCTTTTGTACTTCTTATTTTGAAGTTTTCATAAGGGGATCTATCCATGAAGCCTTTGCTGATAGCTTCTTTGATGATATGCTTTAAACATTTGTGCTTAACAAAACATCCATTAGTAGAATTGTTTCTTTCTTTCCGTAGGTACAGATCAAATTTCTGAATACAATTGTATGTCAGATCTCCAAAATTCAATATCTTATTAAATTGTTTCAAAATGCTCAAAGTTGATTTATAAGACTTCCTGGTACTTGGTTTTTTTTCAAACTCCCATAGTTTCAATTGCTCTTCCCAAAAGCCAAACAATGTGACCTCTGCATTGCCTTTCAAATAATCAAGAGCAATACTTAATGTAATAGGTTTACCCAGGCTTTGTTGCTTTAACATAAACATTTCCCATCCGCTTGTCTTACTATTTAAATAAACGGATAATGCTTGGTTAAACTTATCTGTCTTTTTAACATTATTAGCTTTCATATCCCAATCCTCGGGCAATACTGATTTTCCAGAGGAGATCCTAGTAGTACATGGGCCAACTCTTACGGAAAAATAAATTGGACAAGTACCACCAATTTTTTTCTTGTCTAATCTTAACACCGGTTTAATGCTGTAACTAAGTTTCATTGTATCTTAATTTGAGCTGGGAAGTTCCAGCGAGTTTTTTGTTTTCTAAAATAGTCTTGTATCAATAATTAATAATCAACAGGTTTACTGTATATTATTTTTACCGTAGTCTCGTATTGACGAGGTTTGATCTCTTTAAAAATTCAATTGGTTCAAGCTCTTCGATGCTTTTAATTATGTGCTGAACGTCATATCTTTCTTTGTGAAATTTGCTAGTGAATACTTGGCCTGTGATTTTTATTAAACCCCTATAATCATCCAGTGCAGCCTTCAAACCTTTATAATGAATTGATTGGATACTTGCGTATACACTCTGACCAGTATCATCGTTAGTAATCTTGATGTTGCAGAATGGAGGGTGACCCGCTTCGTATACATGAACAACACTCCCGGTGATGGATACGAACTTTTTACCTTTGAAGGGTTGTTGCAATTGATCAGGGTTTTTTGAGATATCGATGGCTTTTTCTAGATAACAAGTTCTAATATGTTTTCGCAGTTGTCTTTCGTTCTCTTGCCTCCCTAATACCATCTCATCTATATGTTCACTTACTTCGGTTGGCTCGTAACCACAAATCTTTTTAAGGGTATTTTGCATCTTGATCAGAGATAGATCATAATCAAATTCTAGTGCTTCAAACAAAACTTCATCTTTGATACCACCATTGAGAATTGAATGGATAATTACCCTAAACTGCTCAGCAGTTTTAATAAGTTTAAGGCCCGGGTGATCTATTGATCTTTCAAGGATGCAATTACTGACCATATTGCTGTCCCATTTTAAGAAGTGATTAATTAGCTTAGTTCCAACTTCTTCACATTCTTTAATACTTATACTTTTATTTATATTAAAAGAATAATAAGAATTATTTATTTTATTATTCTTTATAATAAGGGGGTTAGCGATTTCGGTTAAAGCTAAAACTCGTTTTCCATTCAAAGTAGTACGGATTAAAAAATTTTGTTCAACCAAACTTGATATTGCAGTTGCAATTTTTGTTGGATGTCTGTCAAGTAATTCAGCAAATTCTTTGTTTGATGAATCGCAATAAGTGTCTCCTTTTTTGAAGAAGTCGACACATAGAAGTAAACACCTCTGTAGTAATGGAAGTTTAAGAGAAATGATGTCTGTAAAGCCTAGTTTCGTTTTCATATTTTTTTTTCACAACCTTTCTGAATTGAAAGCTTTTGTCTTTATAAACTTCCCTGTCAACCGTTATTTTATCATTTTCAGTGATTTTAACTAAACTGTTTTATAACTTACTGATTATTAGGCAATAAAAATTCACAAAAATGAAGTTATGCCGATTAAAAATTTAAATAGACTCTTTATTAATCGTAGGTTTTAAAAGTGGTATAGTTTAGATTATATAACATGTAGAGAATTTTAGTATTATCAACTAATCCCTTAAATAACATAACAACGGTACTGCCGATGACCATTTTTTCTTATCAGATTTATTTTAGACCTTAGCTACAAGAAAATTTTGCTGATGACATAATCATTGAAATAAAACACATATCAATATAAAAATATAGCGTTAGCTTCATCTCGTTTCAAAATTTGCAACATTTTAAAACCTACAAGATGATAGAACTAATGCTCACGGTAAAGCGTGGGCTTTGTTTTGTCTTGTAGGTAGGTTTGTTGCAAAACCTTGAAATGAGCAGGCTTAGTTCCACGCTTGTTTGTTTAATTATGTCTTGGTTGGAACTAAGAGACAAAACCAACCTTTTATGAAAGATTTCTTACAAGCTATTAAAATTCCTGTTTTGACAGTTCTCGCTGTAATTGTAGTTGCCGCTGGCTTTTCTCTCTGGAATAGAGAATATGTTTACCAAAATAATATTGACTTGGAACCTATTGGTACTATCAATACCAGTTTAATTACACAAGCGGCAGACCTATACTCTGAATTTGAATCTAATAGGGTCGCATTCGACAAAAAACATAAAGATGAACTGCTAGAATTTGAAGGAGAAATAGTTAAGATTTCAAATGATTGGGGGTGTGCCGGAATAAAGATCAAAGTTTCTGATAACCCTTTTGAAGAAATAACTTGCAACAATTGTCCCGCAGATGTTGATAAATGGTCTGGTGAAGTAGCTAATGTATCCGTGGGTCAAACCGTTCGGATTAACGGATACTATTCAGATCTCACTTCCGGGCAATATTCCATGAGTTTTTATAAGTGTCATATTATCCAGTAACACGAGAGTAAATCTTTTGATGGCAAAAATAGATGTCTAAAAATATTTCCGAAAAGGGAGGCTTTTCCCAGATACCGACATCTAAAATTTATTCAAAAAAAATCCAAAAATGCTTAAAATTCGCCCTTTTAGTTTACCTGTAGAACAGATTTCTTATTAAATATGGATTACAACAGCCCAAATTGGTGTTTGGTTCTAGTCCGACGCCGACTTATTCAAAAGTGGTCGATACGGTTTTGGTCCCGGTTTTTTGATAGGAGCTTTTAATTATTTCGTCTCATGATTTTCGGAGAGAGTCGCCATCATTTTAAGCACTATATGGGCCGAAATAGGATTATAATGAGAGCATCGCTTGTCCTGTATGATACTTTGTTAAATTCCAAAGGACTATAAATCAAACTAGATTAGAATTATATTCCCTTTTAATTAAACTATTTTATAATTTTAAAATTTAAATGTGAATATTATGAGTTTACTGCAAGAAATAAGCGATCGAAAAAAAGAAATTTTCACCGATGGTTATCCTATGTCGATTGGAGAATTGATGAGTTTATATAAAGATGGAGAATTGGATATACATCCAGAGTTTCAAAGATTTTTCAGATGGACAACTCTGCAGAAGTCAAAACTTATTGAAAGCATCGTCTTAGGTATACCAATTCCCTCTATTTTTATTTCTCAACGTGAAGATGGTATTTGGGATGTCGTTGACGGGCAACAAAGATTATCTACAATATTTGAATTTGCTGGTCTACTTAAAGACGAAACGGGACAACCTATTCCACCTTCAAAATTAGTTAAAACATCCTATTTACCCTCTCTAGAAGGAATGATGTGGGAAAATGATGGTCACATTGCCCTATCTTTTGATTCTGCATTAAGATTATCTTTTAAAAGGGAAAAGATTGATATAAAAATAGTTAAAAAAGAGAGTGATGACAATATTAAATTTGAGCTATTTCAACGATTAAATACTTTAGGTTCTAAACTGTCAGACCAAGAAGTAAGAAATTGTTTACTTGTCATGATAAATCAGGGTTTCTATAGATGGATAAAAAAATTATCAATACAAGAAAACTTTCTTTCAACCGTTTCATTAGCGGAAAGGCTTATTGATGAGCAATATAACATGGAGCTAGTTCTGAGATTTTTTATATTAAAGAATTTAGATTTAAATGAAATCAAGAGTACTCAAGATTTAGGAGAATTTATCACCAATAAAATGATAGAAATGGCCTCCGTAGAAGGTTACAATTATCAGGAAGAGGAAGATATCTTCTGTAAGACCTTCGAACTATTAAATTTTGCATTAGAATCCGATGCATTTAAGCGTTTTAATTCCACTAAAGATAAGTTTGAAGGTAGCTTCCTTATATCAGCATTTGAAGCTATAGGTATTGGGCTAGGGAAAAACATTAACTTATGGAATAAAATAACAATGGATGAAAATCTTAAATCAGTCATTAAAGCTAAAACTATTGAGTTGTGGGGAGATCAAAGTTATAAGGAAAAATCTGGCAGTGGTGTAAATGTTGCGAGAAGAGTTCCTACTATAATACCGGTTGGAGAAAATATTTTTCGCCCATGAAGATTAAAACCAGAGAGGCAGTCTGCGATTTATTAAATAGCGATTTAGCTTGGAGGAGAGTAGAGCTGTCGGAGTTGCTTAAAAATATAACATCAAACAATCCAAAAAAAGAATCTGTATTTTTAAGGTCTGCCGCACTTCTACTGTATGCTCATTGGGAGGGCTGGATTAAAAATGCAGCTACTAATTATCTAATTTTTGTTAAATCCCAAAAACTAAATCTCGATCAATTGGATGATTGTTTCGCTGCCATTGCGTTAAAACAAAAGCTTAATGAATTTCAGGATACAGCGAAATCAACTATTTATACTCAATTTATTGATTATATAAGAACAAATATGGGGTCTAGGGCAGTAATTTCTGAAGATGGGGTAATTAAAACTCAATCAAATTTAAGCTCAGAAATTCTTAAGCAGCTTTTGTCCAGCATTGGATTAGATTATTCCAAATTTCAATTAAAAGCAAATTTAATTGATTCTCAGCTTCTATTTTATAGAAATAATATTGCGCATGGGCATGACCTAATTATGGATAAACAGACGTACATATCTTTGCATGGCGAAATACTTCAGATGATTAATACAATAAACGATGACATTCAGAATGCAGTTGTATTAAGTAGCTTTAAAAAAGCTCCATAATGGAGATCCTCAATACTTTTGATAGGAAAATGTATTGTACTGAAAGTCGGACTATCTTCCCTCCTTTCAATTTTGTCAATCTGCAAAAGAGACATATCTGCTAATTTGTAAGGGCTTCTTATGATTCAGAGAAGCCCTTAAATCGCATTCATTGATCATTTATGTAAATACTATTTCGAATTGACCATCTTCATCTGTTCAAGCAGATGCTGTATGAACATTTTACCTGCATTTTTCTTGTCAATTTTAGAAAACTCTATCAATCTATGTAATGCCACTATACCAAAATCATAACTGGGAGTTCCTGGGGTACTATACATGTTAGGCTGAGGCATTATACATTTGTTGCTGGTTTGTAGGATAATGCGATCGATGTATGGCTTTATTTTTTTTGAAAATTCGTGATCAGGATTTTTAAGTGAGAAATAGACAGAACTCGCAAACATATCGGCGAGTTGTACTCCTGCACTATTTTTTGAGGACGTTAATGTTATTGGTCCTGATAATTTGAAATTAGCAGGAATTTCTCTTTGACCTAAAGGATCCCAAAATCGTACTTCTTGATTAGGGACATAAATAAAATGATTTTCAACAACATATTTAAGTGCATGAGAAGAATCACAAATTACTGTTAATTCACCGATTTCCTCCCCCCATTGAAGTAACAAATCGTAGAGAGCTGACTGTGCAAGATCAAGAATCCACGGTTCTACTTTTCCGTTAATATGTATATCTTCGATAATAGTCTCTTTGTGTAAAATGGCATACTCGCAAATCCTAGCGACGAGATAATCCTGCGGTTGGTTTGTTCGAAGTGCCATAAACAATTTCTCGAAGTCCTCTCCCTTTAAAAACCTTTGAAACTCAATGAAAATATGCTCTGCAGATTTGTCATTGATCATCAATCCGTCAAATACCACATTGGCTATAAAACGGTGAAAATTTGCTCTATAGAACGCGATATTGTTAAAGGAAATAGCTGGTTCATATATATACTCAAAAAACTTACACGCCAAAGCATACTTTTTGTGATGAAAGACAATCCGCACCTGCTCTCCTAGCTGCTGATAAAGCTTCAAAATTGCTTGCTGACCAGTATTGGTTTTGACCATATTTATTCCCTTGGGTTCAGCTCCCTGCAATCTGTACTTATCTTTTAAATATTTTTGCACCTGAATGGCTTGCGCCTCCTCAATATTAAGTGCAGCGTAGACAAAATAAGGCTGTACTTCCTGAAGTAAATCATTGCCGTTATTACCAGCTTCATCACAATAGATCGGCATAATTTATTACAATTTCATTAAGAAATAAAGATATCTATTTACAGACTTTAAACATAAATTCTTTTTAGAGTCCATTAATAGAAATAAAAAGGGCATTTTTATACTAGCTATGAAGCTAAAAGATCAACACCAAAGCTCAAATCAAAGCATCTTAGATCAACTGACTTCAAATTTACTCGCCCCTTTTCTAGCCCGTTGACACAAAGAAGCTAGCAGTTATGTATAACTCTACTGGCAAAAGGAGTGGTCTCAACGGAAGGTCAGTTAATATACGACCGTGAAGGGTTACCGAACGTTCATCTTTCTGCGCACTTCATACCCACTCATGCGGCTATAAAAGCAATAAAGCATTTCAACTATCGCATGCAACTAGCCGAAGGGTTTTTGATTGATGCAGGGGGAATGTTTATATAGAGCAACCCCTAATATTGCACTTAACTCGATAAACACGAGATTCATGTCCCTATAAATAGAATAGCCGCTCGTTTGGAGAGGCTATCACGCCAAAAAAATTGGCGGTGAAAAATCCTCCGCCCGCAGATCCTGTCGGACAAACCTCCAGATAAGTCGGTTGCCACCTAGGCCTACCTTAATATGATGGTATAGTCTAGTCAGGAATTGTAAATGAGTTTCAAATTAAAGGCCTCTGACCAAACTATATCGTCTCATTTACACCCTGAACTTTGTTTCTTCGTACTAGTCTCTAATTCTGAAATATATTTCCGTTGCGTTATCAGCAATTCCTCCTTATTATCAATGACTTGTTTTTGCAATTCTATTTTATCAGTAAGACTACGTAAAACTGCTTTATGTTCATTTTTTTCTTTACTGATTAGTGATCTTATTGGTTCAACATTATTGTAATATTCTAAAAGATTTTCCTGTACCAGTTCTGATAATTTGACAAGTCTAGAAGTATAAATATCATGTTGCGTTAAGATCTTTTCAAAAGCAGACTCAGACAGTCCAATAGAAGCACCTGCCACTTTGTTTGAAATATTCTTGCTTCTTAGTTTTGATCTTAAGTACTGCCCAATTGAATTTGTCATTTACAAATTTTCTTAAAGGATATGGATAATCAACAAATTGATGTATCCAATATATGATGGGAGTCTAATAAAGATTTGGAGGTTACAAAATAAATTTTTACATTTGAGTATAGTTATGTATATGAAAAACAAATAGATAAGAGTATTTATATTTTTTATTCAATAGAGTCTTGCGGCAAGCATCTGAGGCCGTTAACGCAAGACAGCAGACTGACCCATGATCTATGTGTAGATATGCTATATTTGCATGTCGAGATAGATTTGGGATCTGCTGTAATTCCGTGTTAACATAAGGCCTCAGAAACTTTAATTGCCACGGTTGGCAGATCCCAAATGTATCATTTCAACCTCCAAGACTCATTTTAAAAGTAAACCAACTAAAATGAGATTAATATGGAAATGTCCACCTACAACCACGCAATCAATCATTCTACTTATTTTAATCTGTTTGTAGAATCACTTGTACTCAAGTTCAAACCCTTACAAATTTTCTGTTTTTCCAAAGAAACTGTATTGGAACAAGTCGAAAGCTGTTTTAGTGACGAATATATTAAACAGCGATGTAATTATTGTTTGCTACTGGTGACCGAAAGCAACAGAAGAATTGACTATGAAGTACAAGACTACACCAACGCACACTACCACCTAGGTAAAGCTATAATCTTATGTCACGGGAAAGAAAATGTTGAGGAAGCTATTAAAGCCAATAGTCGTTTCTTTATTACTGTTTTTAAGGAAGGTCAGTTAATATACGACCGTGAAGGATTACCAAACGTACATCTTTCTGCGGACTTCATACCCACTCATGCGGCTATAAAAGCTATAAAGCATTTCAACTATCGTATGCCACTAGCCGAAGGGTTTTTAATTGGTGCAGGGGAATGTTTATATAAAGAGCAATATGGTGTATGTGTCTTTATGCTTCATCAAGTAGTGGAGCAGGTTTGTATTGGACTGATCAGGGTTTTTATGGCTTATCGGTCTGAAATACATAATTTGCATAAGCTTCTCCGGCTATCTGTTACTTTCTCTAACGCTCCTGCTAAACTATTTCTATCTGGTAGCCCCGAAGACGAACGGTTATTTAATATACTGCTTAGAAGTTATTCTGACGCCCGATATAAAAGCGACTTCCGTGTTTTGATGGATGATGCTTTGAAATTATATGATAAGTCGGTGGCATTTGTGGCTCTTGCCAAGAAGATGTGTCTTGAGAAAATAGAGAGATTAGAGCGCGATGCTTTAGGATCTCAGGAATTTGACGCGGAAAGTCAGGGTATCCATGAGAAAGGGGATTCAAAACTATGTTAAAATATAAGATCAATGAGTGCCTGAATAAATTAACAGTTTGTGAATACAGGATGCTGATAAAAGCCGTCCCAGATTATTTGGGCAGATCAATAAATACCTTTTGGAATTATGTAAACATTGAGGCAAACTCTAAAATAGATATACCTCATTGTACCGTAATAAAGCTGGAAATACTTTTTTCGCTGAAACCCGGGGAGTTAATAAATATCCGGGTTGAAGGAAAGCCTTACACCGAGGTTATAAAAGATTCCAAGAGGAGTTATAGAAATAAATGGAACCATTTGCGTGATTTGGAAGATGGTGATGGTTAGATAATATTTAGGATTATGGCAAAATATAACAGGTTTTCGGATACAGAATTAGTCGACCTTTTAAGAAAGGAGGACAATCGGGCTTTCATTGAGATCTTTGACCGCTATTACGTTTTACTTTTTTCATTTACATGTAGACGGTTAGATAATAAAGAAAATGCAAAGGATATGATTCATGATGCCTTTTCGGATTTATGGGAAAAGCGTGTAACGGTTAATATTCCGGGCGAGCTGGGCGCCTTCCTTTT
>JAPSHM010000015.1 GCA_031179845.1 Pedobacter sp. | reverse complement strand
GATAACTTTCAAATATTTTTGTTCCTGTAAAAGTCGGTGCCGGTGCTAACTGAGTCGTGTCAATTTTGAAATTTTCCCTGCGGGCTTCTTCGATTGTCTTATAGCGTTTGTCAGAACGTTTGTTGAGGTGGGCCTCGCGGGCCTTATCGTACTCCGATCTGATCCCAGCGATATATTCATCTCTGGTATCTTTGTTCATCAAGGTGCTCGCTACCGTCACACTTCTCGATGCATCCAAAACATGAATGGCTGGGCCCGAATAATTTGGCGCAACCTTTACCGCTGCATGAATGCGTGACGTTGTGGCTCCACCAATCATCAATGGAATGGTAAACCCTTCGCGCTCCATTTCTTTCGCAAAGTGTACCATCTCATCAAGAGAGGGTGTGATCAGTCCGCTCAATCCAATGATATCTGCTTTAATCTCCCGGGCTTTCTTAATGATTTCCTGTGCAGGGACCATTACGCCCATATCTACGATCTCAAAGTTATTACAAGCCAGAACAACGCCTACAATGTTTTTACCAATATCATGCACGTCACCCTTTACCGTGGCCATCAAAATCCTTCCAGCTGATGAGTTTTGGTCCTGGTCTGGATTGTCCAGTTTTTCCTGCTCAATAAAAGGCAATAAGTAGGCTACTGCTTTTTTCATTACCCGGGCCGATTTTACCACCTGCGGCAGGAACATTTTACCAGCCCCAAACAAGTCCCCAACAATGTTCATTCCATCCATTAGCGGACCTTCAATCACCTGTATGGGTCTGGGGTATTTCTGTCGGGCCTCTTCCACATCGTTATCGAGGTATTCAATGATCCCTTTTACCAGGGCGTGCGACAACCGTTCCTCAACTGAGTTCTTACGCCATTCTTCATCTCTGATGATTTCTTTCCCTTTTGACTTAATCGTTTCCGCAAATTCAACAAGGCGCTCAGTTGCATCATCCCGGCGATTTAATAAGACATCTTCAACCAGCACCAGCAGTTCAGGAGGTATTTCCTGATAAACTTCCAACATACCGGCATTCACAATGCCCATGTCCATACCCGCCTTAATGGCGTGATATAAAAATGCGGAGTGCATCGCTTCCCGAACGGTATTGTTTCCCCTGAACGAAAACGAAATATTAGAAACACCACCGCTCACTTTTGCGTAAGGCAGATTTTCCTTGATCCAACGGGTAGCATTGATGAAGTCTACCGCATAATTGTTGTGCTCTTCCAAACCGGTTGCGACAGTCAGGATGTTGGGGTCGAAAATAATATCTTGAGGAGGAAATCCCAGTTCTTTAACCAGGATGTTATATGACCTTGTACAGATCTCTACTCTTCGCTCATAATTATCAGCTTGCCCTTGCTCGTCGAAGGCCATGACCACTACGGCGGCGCCATAAGTCATGATCTTCCTGGCGCTTTCCCTGAATTTATCTTCTCCCTCTTTCAAGGATATGGAATTGACGATGCCTTTTCCCTGTAAACACTTCAATCCTGCTTCAATTACAGTCCACTTAGAGGAATCGACCATAATAGGTAACCTGGAAATATCAGGTTCTGAGGCAATCAGATTCAAAAATTTAGTCATGGATGCTTCTGAATCAATCATCCCCTCGTCCATATTGACGTCAATAATTTGAGCACCCCCTTCAACCTGCTGACGTGCAACGGTCAACGCAGCCTCGAAATCACCACTCAGGATCAGTTTAGAGAACTTCGGAGATCCGGTGATATTTGTTCGTTCTCCGATGTTTACAAATATACTTTCAGGTGTTACCGTCACAGGTTCCAAACCACTTAAGCGCATAAAAGGCTCAATTTTCGGAAGTTTTCGTGGGGTAATATTTTTTGCTTTTGCCGCTATGCAGCCGATATGTTCAGGTGTAGTACCGCAGCAACCGCCAACAATATTGACAAAGCCATGCTGAATAAAATCTTCAATTAAGTGTGCTGTTTCATGAGGCATTTCATCGTAAGCACCAAACTCATTGGGCAAACCCGCATTCGGATAAGCTGATACATAACATGGAGCTTTAGCAGAAAGTTCTTCAATGTGCGGTCTCATGTCTTTCGCACCTAATGCGCAATTGAAGCCTATACTTATTGGGTTGGCATGAATTACCGAGTTAAGAAAAGCTTCAGCGGTTTGCCCGCTTAATGTTCTCCCTGAGGCATCAGTAATTGTACCTGAGATCATGATCTCTATTTTACGTCCAATTTCGTTCTCATACTTTTTGATCGAAAATATAGCGGCCTTCGCGTTTAACGTATCAAAGATCGTTTCAATCAACAGCAGGTCGGAACCCCCATCAACCAGTCCACGTACCTGTTGATCGTAAGCGTCAACCAACTCATCGAAAGTTATGGCCCTGAATCCAGGATCATTCACATCGGGAGAGATTGATAGCGTACGGTTAGTTGGTCCGACAGCCCCGGCAACAAAACATTTACGGTCCGGGTTTGCGGCCATAAAATCAGTTACCGCTTCCTTGGCAATTCTCGCGCCTTCAAAGCTCATTTCATAGTCCAACTCTTCCATCTGGTAATCGGCCAGGGAAATACGCTGGGTGCTAAACGTGTTTGTCTCGATGATGTCCGTACCGGCCCTAAGGTATTCGGTATGAATCTCTTTAATAATGTCAGGACGGGTTAAGTTGAGTAAATCGTTGTTCCCTTTTACATCACATGGGTGATCTTTGAAACGCTCCCCCCTAAAATCTTCTTCAGTTAAAACGTAACGCTGAATCATTGTGCCCATTGCACCATCAATAATCAGGATCCGTTTTTCTAATTCTTCTCTAATGTTCATCTAAAAAAAATCATATGAGCCGGTAAAAAGCTAATGTTGATAAAGGCTGCAACCTAAACAAGTGCCGAACTAATTACATGCAAAGCTTATTCAGAATTCCGGCGTAGCGGCGAATTCAACTTATCTGTCGGGAGCCGATGATTTGGTTCCGGTAGAATGTAGCACCTTGTAAGTACAGGTTGCTAAGACTTCGCAGGGTCTAATCCCTCCGTCTTTCTCTATAAGCTTTACAAAGGTGCAACAAAGAAAAATCATTTGCAAGAAATTGCAGGTTAAAGCATATAAAATTGTAATAATCGCTAAATATGTCGATCAATTTAGAATGATATTCTGTATGAACTATAAAGATCCCGGTTCGGAGAGCGCTAAGTTACACCTGGGAGTCCCTTCCCGGCATAAGGATTTATTGTACTATTCAACGCTGCAAACGTTTTGTCTGCTTGAATTCTTAAGAAACGAATATGATCATATGCACTGCAAAGAGCAGCTTTTTGATCAGCAAGTAAAAGGTACAAGCCTTTGGTAATTCGCTCTGTCGCCATCGCCCGGTCGTAAAAATTTTGAATTGTCTTTTCTGCAACTTCGCAAATCCGCAAGATATTGGTTCGGGTGCTACCTGTAAATGGGGTTGTCATTTCGGTCCATATAATAGCGTCCTGACCGGTAATAGCGAGTTCTGACTCGGGATCTCCACCAAGAAGTCTGTGCTCCATACTGAGTTCCGCCTTATGTCTATGGCTTTCAAGGATCAATTCAGAGAACATATGTCTAAGATCATCGTCTTCCTCCCTTAACTGTTCAATTGCTTTTTTATATCCGTGTACCCTGACATCGTTAATTTCGATCAGATCGGCGAGCAGTGCGCTGCTTTTCATATTGGTTTCCAAATTATTTCCCATTTCAGTACGCTTTTTATGCTGATGTTAAACAAGCCAGCTTCGAAATTGGTTTGCGATGTGCTCACATACTTTTTATATATTGCCTGGCAGCTAAATAGGCTGATTTTTGTATATTTCGCATAAAATAAGTTACCTGATGTCTAAACCATTTATTACGTTTCTGTACACAACACTCTTTTATTCTTCCTCCTTGTTCGCGCAGCAGCACTGGAGCAAAGTCAAAGAAGAACTGCTTTTTAACAATGCGCCTTTTCTTCAATGCCACGCGTCCTCTATTGTGGAAACACAATCAGGTAAGAAGATGGCCGTCTGGTTTGGAGGTAGTCATGAAGGGAATAAAGACGTTTGCATTTGGCTTTCTGAAAACAATGGTGATAATTGGACTACGCCCGTTATTGTTGCCGACAGCAAGTTGAGTGATACCACATCGGTTCCCTTGTGGAATCCTGTCTTATTTAGTGACGAACAAGGAAAATTGTTTCTGTTTTATAAAGCCGGTACTTCACCAAGAACCTGGTGGGGCATGTTAAAAACTTCGTTGGATGAGGGCCGGACATGGTCTGATCCCATGCGTTTGCCAGACGGAATTTTAGGGCCTATAAAAAATAAACCAGTCCAATTAAAAGATGGGTCGATTCTTTCACCTTCAAGCACGGAGACTGATCATAAGTGGAGTACTCATCTGGAACGTTCCAGCGACAGCGGAAAAACCTGGGAAATTATTTCTATTGATCCTAATTCAAAGTTTGATGTCATCCAACCAAGTATCTTATTTCACCCGAACAATCGCTTACAGCTGGTGTGCAGGAGTAAGCAGGGGTATGTTATTGCCGCCTGGTCAGAAGACGGTGGAAAAACCTGGGGTAAACTACAGGCTACTGCGCTATTAAATCCTAACTCGGGAACAGATGCCGTCACCTTGAAGGATGGCCAGCAGCTGATCGTCTATAATCCGGCGACTCCGGGGAAAGAATGGTTCAACGGCCGCTATAAGCTTAATGTGGCTGTATCTAAAGATGGGCAAACATGGACGGATGTATTAGTGCTCGAAAATGGTGACACGACCAAGGAGTTCAGTTATCCAGCAGTGATTCAATCTAAAGACGGCCAAGTCCATATCACCTATACGTACGACAGGAAAAGCATTAAGCATGTAGTGATTGAAAAAATATGATGTCGGTCAAAAGAAGCTACTGCCTCCTTTCATCACCTGTTTGATACTTTGCCTGATCACCTCTGAGGACTGAGCATCTCCCTTAATCATTGCCTTACTGATGTTAGCCAATAACGTTGCATCAAGATGCGGTGGTACGATAGGCACATTAGGGTCGCACACCACATCGAGAACCGCCGGTCGGTCGCTGTTCAACAACTCATCTAGGGCAGGTTCAATCTGTTCAGGGCGGTCAATCCGCAGTCCTTTTAAACCCAATAACTTCGCAAAAGCTGCGTAATCAAGATCAGGAATATCTTGTGAAGCTTCAAATTTTGGTTCTCCCGACAGCATGCGTTGTTCCCAGGTGACCATATTGAGGTCGCGGTTATTCAGTACAATAACGATTAATCGGGGATCTGACCATTCTTTCCAATATTTGGTTATTGTGATGAGTTCGTTCATTCCAAGCATCTGCATTGCCCCATCTCCTGTGATGGCAATAGGTGTTCGCTCGGGAAATGCAAACTTTGCGGCGAGTGCATACGGGATTGCAGGGCACATGGTAGCCAGGTTGCCCGATAAGGATGCCATCATTCCTTCCCTTATTTTGAGGTTACGGGCAAACCAAAAAGCAGAAGTGCCGGAGTCAGCCGTAATCACACATTGCTGAGGTAACCGGGGCGAAAGCCGTTGAATAACCAACTGGGGATTGATCGGATTGGCTGGCAACATCGCCCGGTCTTCAACCGTTGTCCACCACTCCTTCACATCTCGCTCAATCCGGTTTCTCCAGTTGCGGTCCTCCTTATAATCCAACAAAGGAATCAGTGCTTTAAGGGTATCTTTACTGTCTCCCAGCAGGTTTACCTCCATTGGATAACGGATGCTCAGCATTTTTCCATCCAGATCAATTTGTACACCTCTGGCTTTTCCGGGTTCCGGCAAGTACTCCGAATAAGGAAAGCTACTGCCAATCATCAGTAAAGTATCACAGTTGTCCATCATTTCCCAGCTCGCTTTGGTTCCCAGCATACCAATTGATCCGGTAACATAATCCAAAGCATCAGGTAGAACAGCTTTACCAAGCAGCGCTTTAGCCACACCCGCGCCAAGCAACGATGCAACTTCCATGATCTCTTCTGCTGCACCCGCTGCACCCGATCCTACGAGTATAGCCACTTTGTTTCCGGCATTTAGAATCTCTGCAGCCTGTGCCAACTCAAGTCCGGACGGAATGACATGGTTCTCGCTATGACCAGCGCCGGTCACCACATTACCATGGGCTCTGGGTGGTTGCTTCACCGCCTTTTCTTCCTGAATGTCGCTAGGAATAATTACCGCAGTCACTGTTCTTTCCGCCTTCGCAATTCGAAACGCACGGTCTATAACTTGTCTGGCCTGCGTAGGGTCAGTAATCATTTGGACATAGGCTGAAGCCACATCCTTGTATAAACTGGCAAGATCTACTTCCTGTTGATAGCTACTGCCCAGTGAAGTCCCCTTTTGCTGACCAATTATCGCCACTACCGGCTGATGATCTAGCTTCGCATCATACAAGCCGTTCAACAAATGTATGGCGCCAGGGCCGGAGGTGGCCATACAAACTCCAACTTCACCTGTGAATTTCGCATGACCACAAGCCATAAATGAGGCCATTTCCTCGTGTCTGGTCTGAATGAACCGGATCGACCGATTCCGGTTCATAGCACCCAATATGCCATTAATGCCATCACCGGGGTAGCCAAAGATTCTTTCAACTTTCCACTCGGTTAGTCGCTGCAGGATAAAGTCGCTTACATTCATTTTTTGAGGATATGTTTCATCAACCAGTTGAATAACAAATGGATGGGATTACAGTTTAGAAAAAACCGGAAAACCATTCTTTTGTTCAGCTGTTATCAAAACAACAATGATTTGAACGAAAAGCTATGCATATTGAACCAATCATTTTTGATGATGAAACCATCAACAGCGTTGCTACCGACTGGTACTTTTTAACTTTGCAGATGAAAAACGAAGAGATAAAAGTGGCTGACGAGGTATTCAATGAATTAATTGATACAGGACTTAAACTCAAGCCCTTCTTACGTGGGGGCAAGTTCAATAGGTTACAACCGATGAACGTCTATGTAGACGGGGACACCTATTTCGACTTGTGGCTGGATGATCATGATACAATTCAGGCAAGCGGTCTTTACAATGATACTTTACCAGCTGAAAAATAAAAAAGCGCCGTACGGTCAGTACGGCGCTTTTTTATTAAGCTTAATACAGCGATTATCTTTTGTCACCAAATATCCTTAGCAGGAAGATGAAGATGTTCAGGAAGTCAAGGTACAATGAAAGTGCACCCATGATCGCTAATTTCTTAGTATCTGCGTCTTCCAAACGTGCACCACTTTCTTCTAAGCCTGCGCCTATTCTCTTCAACTTTTGCACATCATAAGCTGTTAAAGCAGTAAAGATTGCAATACCGATGAAAGCCATAAACAAGCTGAAGTTTTCACTTTGGATAAACATGTTCACCACGCTGGCAATCACCAACCCAACAACTCCAATCATCAGGATCGGGCCGAATTTGCTCAGGTCAATGTTAGTGGTATAGCCCATCACGGCCATTATACCAAAGATTCCAGCAGCGCCAATAAAGCAGCTGATCACTGATCCAGAAGTATAGGCCAACAGAATAAAACTCAAACTAACACCGGTCAGCACTGAATATAGAATAAACACCCCGAGAAGTGCAGCATAAGAAAGCCGGTTAAGTCCGGCACTCATGAGCATGACAAGCCCCAGTGGTGCCAACATCGCCACCCAGCCCAGCATTCCCATTTTACCTGTTTCCTGGTTGATAAGGTAAGTCATCAATTCAGGCGTGCTCGACATATAATAAGCAGCGAAACTTGAGATGCTCAATGCGACAAACATCCAAAGGAACACATTAGCAAAGAATTTTTTGGCAACCTTGCCCGTTATATCTTCTACAAAAACGGACTGTTGCGACCAGTCTTGATTATTGTTATTGTTCATTTCTTTTAATTTATTTTTAAAGATACTAATAGTTTTTATTCCACAAAAGCTATGCCCCGAGTCTTTTTGTCAGCGTTTCTTCAACTATTTTGAAAAACTGCAACGGTTTTAGGGTTCGCCATGCCAAATCGTCAAGCTTTCCACCAAAATTGATGTAATAGTCGATGTTACTGTCCCGGAATTCGTTGATCACATGTTCCTGGAAATTCACCCCAGTAATCCAGCCTTCTTCAACTTCCTGAAACCATTCTTCGTAATAACTGTCTTCCTCGGAAGAGTGGAAATTCAGTACATTCTCACCGATCAGGATAAATTTGTTGATCCCTTCGTCCATCATGAGCTCTAAAATTTCGCGTTTTAACAACATGATATCATTGCCAATCGCGTCATTCCATTCCCCAATAAATTCTATGATCGCGTAATTTCGTTCATAATCAGCGTATAGTACTTTCAGGTACAACGTGGCAGAACCAAAGTCGTCCCATTGTGGATGAATCAAAAAGTTATACAGCTGCTTATCGAAATAAAACTCTGAATACTCGGTGTTGTAAAATGGCGAACGCTCATCTTCTGCTGCTATATAATCATCCCGCCAGAGATAATATGGTTCAATTTCGTGCATAAATTCAGATTTTAGATTGTTTACCTGCTGGCTTCGATTGCTTTGCGGACACTCCCAAAACGCAGCAATAGATCGGCAGCTTGATCGTGGCCAATATGTAATTCATCCATGATCATTTGCGTTCCCCTGTTAACCAGTTTATGATTGGTTAACTGCATATCTACCATTTTATTGCCCTTAACTTTTCCCAGCCGGATCATCACAGTAGTACTCAACATATTCAATACCAATTTCTGAGCTGTTCCACTTTTCATACGGGTTGATCCGGTTAAAAATTCAGGGCCAACAACAACCTCTACCGGGAAATCACTTTCAGCAGCAACCGGGCCTCCTTCGTTACATACAATGCAGCCGGTTAATATTCCATGCTGACGAGCGGAGTTCAAACCGCCCACGACATAGGGGGTACTGCCTGATGCGGCCAAACCAACTAAACAATCTTTGCTATTGATGTTGTATTCCTGCAGGTCGATCCAGGCTTGAACCTTGTTGTCCTCTGCATTTTCCACAGCCTTCCTGATGGCAACATCGCCGCCGGCAATAATTCCGACGACCCAGTCAAAGGGAACCCCAAATGTTGGTGGACATTCTGACGCGTCTACAACGCCAAGGCGCCCGCTTGTGCCAGCACCAATATAAAATAATCTTCCGCCATTGCTCATCCGTTGTGCAACCGCAATTGCCAGTTTTTCGATTTGAGGGATGGACTTTTCTACAGCCAATGGGACAAGTTTGTCTTCGTTATTGATGCCTTTCAGAATCTCCAGTACAGACATCTGGTCGATGTCGCGATGTCTTGATTCCTGCTCGGTTACTCTTATCATAATAATCTTCTTCTAGGTGCGTATTGTTCTTAAGACAGTAGCGGTGCTCCCTTTCGGGCCGCTTGTAATTTGGGCTGCCGACTGGAATTATAAAATTCGGCATTTTCTGGTTAATCGAGAAATTTAAGCACCAAAACGCATCAAATTGTAGTGAATTAGATCAAGCTGCTTTTTTTTATGTAAAAAAGCTAAACAATTGCAAATGAACCACGTTTAATTTATTAATTGACTGGGAAAGTTCATAACTTTACACAGCATAATTCAATGAAAAATACTACCCGATACAATCTTTTAATCGCACTTACGTATTCCATCACTTTAATCGGTGGGATGTTTCTCGGCTATAAATTTTTAAAGGATCATGGCTTCCAGTTGCAAAAACCTGTTCATCTTGTCAGCAACAATACAGAAAAAGTTGATGAGATCATTCATATCATCAATGGGAATTATGTTGACGACGTCGATGCCGATTCTTTGGATCATTTACCGATAGACAGTTTACTGCATAAGCTTGATCCGCATAGTATTTATTTGCCGCCTGCCGAAGCGAGCGAGATGACCGAAACACTCGAAGGAAATTTTGAAGGTATCGGTATTGAGTACTATATCATGAAAGATACATTGCTGGTAACCAATGTGGTAAATGATGGTCCTGCTTATCTTGCCGGAATAAAACAGGGGGATAAAATATTGAAGATCGATTCTGCTACGGTAAGTGGAAAAGCACTGCCGCGCGAGCAGATGATCGGAAGGATAAGAGGGAAAAAGGGTACCGCGGTAAAACTGACAATTCTTCATCCAAAAGATAACCGGGAGGAAGTCTACACGGTAAACCGCAACCGGGTAAAGGTAAGTAGTATCGATGCGGCTTATTTGTTAAACCCGGAGACGGCCTATATCAGGATCAGCAAGTTTGGTGCAGATACAGATCACGATTTTATTGAGGCTGTGAAACGGCTGAAATCCAAGGGAATGAAAAAGCTGGTATTGGACCTTAGAGATAATGGGGGTGGGTACCTTAGCGCTGCTACCGGACTAGCCAACCAAATTTTACAGGAGAACAAGTTGATCGTATATACAGAGGGCAAGCATGAACCACGCACTGATTATGTGAGTTCGGGCGGTGGGGCTTTCGAACAAGGCAAACTTGCAGTGCTCATAAATGAGAATTCGGCTTCAGCGAGCGAGATTCTGGCAGGTGCAGTACAGGACTGGGGTAGGGGGGTGATCATCGGACGCCGTTCTTTTGGAAAAGGCCTGGTTCAGGAACAGTTTCCTTTTGGTGATGGGTCAGCGTTGAATCTTACTATTGCCAGGTATTACACGCCCTTGGGAAGAAGTATCCAGAAGTCCTACAAGAAAGGTTATACCGCTTATAAAAATGAAATTGATGATCGTTTGAACGACGGAGAGTTGACTGCAGCCCATAGCGTGACCGTAAAAGACAGTATTAAACATAAAAACTCAGTTGTAGGCGGAATAAA
Organism: Pedobacter sp.; assembly: GCA_031179845.1. Taxonomy (GTDB): domain Bacteria; phylum Bacteroidota; class Bacteroidia; order Sphingobacteriales; family Sphingobacteriaceae; genus Pedobacter. The sequence goes on along the minus strand of JAPSHM010000015.1, from coordinate 17,642 downwards.
ACCTGATGTGTACGTCAAACTAGATACTACGGGCTTTAATAAGTTCTATAACACGCTGGTCACTAAAAAGATCTTGTTTGATTTCGTCTATGATATGTTGGCTGAAAAGTACAATTCTACATTCCTGAGCATGAATATCGCTTCATTTGCGATTACTGATGACGATTATAGAGAGTTTTTAAGGTATCTGCAAAGTAGAAATGTTACAATCGACCAAAGACAGCTGATCGCTTCAAAATCATTGATCTATGCCGATATCAAATCCCTTTTATATAAGTATCACTTAGGTGATGCCGGTTATTACAAAGCATTAAACCTAAGTGATCCAGTTGTTAAGCAAGCTGTTGCCAGTTTGCAATAAAATCTTTTCTATTTCTGTCTGAAGTAAATTTGAATTGGCACTCCACTGAAATCAAAGTTTTCACGTAACTTATTTTCTATGAAACGTTTGTAAGGTTCCTTAATATATTGAGGCAGGTTACAGAAGAAGGCAAACATTGGTGATGTACCGTTGATCTGCGTAATGTATTTTACCTTGATGTATTTTCCCTTTAATGCTGGTGGCGGATATTTTTCAATAATAGGCAACATGACATCGTTTAATTTTGAGGTCGGTATTTTCTTGCCCCGGTTTTTGAATACTTCAAGGGAAGTCTCTATCGCCTGGAATATACGCTGTTTGTTGACTACAGAGGTAAAGATAATTGGTATATCAGTGAACGGTTGTAGTTTATGACGGATCTGATCTTCAAATGCATTGACGGTCTTACTGTCCTTCTCTACAAGGTCCCATTTGTTAACCAGGATAACGATACCTTTCTTATTCTTTTCTGCAAGGTGGAAGATGTTTACATCCTGAGACTCCAAACCTTCCATGGCATCGATCATCAGGATCACCACGTCAGCTTCTTCTAAAGCCTTGATCGTACGCATAACCGAGTAAAATTCAATATTCTCTTTCACTTTGGTTTTCTTACGTAAACCAGCCGTGTCAATAAACATGAATTCGTGACCAAACTGATTGTAATGGATATGAATGGAATCCCTTGTAGTACCTGCAATAGGTGTTACTATATTTCTGTCTTTTCCGATCAGTGCATTGATGAGCGAAGACTTCCCAACGTTTGGTCTTCCTACAATGGTTAGTTTAGGTAAAGCATTCTCTTCTTCAGGAATGTCTTCGAAGTGCTTGATCACTTCGTCTAACAAGTCGCCAGTTCCAGATCCCGTCATAGAAGAAATCGGATGGATCTCGCCAAGGCCAAATCCGTAGAATACGGCAGCATCGTTTTGTAACTGGGTATTGTCAACCTTGTTTACCACGATAAACACCGGTTTTTTACTGCGTCTAAGTAATTGAGCGATCTCATCATCCAGATCTGTAATGCCTGTGGTTACATCAACCATAAATAACAATACAGTAGCTTCCTCGATTGCAATGACTACCTGTTCGCGGATTGCGGCTTCAAAGACATCTTCAGAGTTTGCTACATATCCACCAGTGTCAATAACGGTGAATTGTCTGTTCGTCCACTCTGCGGAGCCGTAATGACGGTCGCGCGTTACCCCGCTAAAATCATCAACAATAGCTTTACGACTTTCAGTTAAGCGGTTAAAAAGGGTAGATTTGCCTACATTTGGTCTTCCTACAATTGCAATAATATTTGCCATGGGTGTTTTTACGAATATTTTAAAAGCCTCAAAGATACACAATCCTTGTGGATATGCTTGTTTTTAGTTTATGTAAAGCGCTGTTATTCGTAGCCAAAGCTTTTCAAATAGTTCTTTTTGCTACGCCAATCTGGTAAAACCTTCACGAAAGTTTCCAAAAAGATCTTCTGATCCAGAAATTTTTCAATATCCTTCCGGGCTTCGGTACCCACCTTTTTAAGACTTGCACCACCTTTTCCGATGAGGATGTTTTTTTGCGAATCCCGTTCAACAATAATCTCTGCACTGATGCGGGTGATCGTCTCTTCTTCTTTAAAAGAAGTAATCACCACTTCTGTACTATAAGGGATCTCCTTCTGATAGTTGTTGAAGATCTTCTCCCGAATGATCTCCGATACGAAGAACCTTTGGTTGCGGTCTGTAAGATCTTCCTTATCATAGAAAGGCGCATGCTCAGGCAAAAATTCAAGGACCGTGTTCATTATTCCCTCCAGGTTGTACTGGTGAAGGGCAGAGATGGCAAAGATATGCTTAGGCTTCAACTGTTCCTGCCAATAGGCAATTTTCTCATCAACCAGTTCCTGGGTAGCATTGTCTATTTTATTGATTAGCACGATCATTGGAATAGTCGTGTTGACGATTTTTTCCAACACGTCATTTTCGTCATGCTGTTCATTAATATCGGTAACGAACAAAATCAGATCTGCATCTGTAAGCGCTCCTTTTACCGAGCTCATCATAGAATCTTGCAGCCCGTATCGAGGTTTTATGATGCCCGGCGTATCAGAAAAAACAATCTGGTAACTTTCTTCATTCACAATTCCTAAAATCCGGTGACGTGTAGTCTGGGCTTTTGGCGTGATGATAGAAAGCTTTTCGCCCACCAGGGCATTCATTAGAGTGGATTTGCCCACATTGGGCTTACCTATAATACTTACAAAACCTGCTTTATGCGACATAAAAATATTTTTTAAAATAAATTTGCGTTGCAAAGAAACGAATTATATCTTTGCATTCCAATTCGGGAGAAGAGTTAAGAATTAACAGAAGCTTACGAAATTGTATATAGTGCGGGGTGGAGCAGTTGGTAGCTCGTCGGGCTCATAACCCGAAGGTCATCAGTTCGAGTCTGGTCCCCGCTACCAAAAGGTTCGCAGCTTTTATAAAGCTGAGGCAATCTTAAAATGGCCCGTTCGTCTAGGGGTGAGGACGCCAGATTTTCATTCTGGAAACAGGGGTTCGATTCCCCTACGGGCTACTTAAGGAAACACCATATAGCGGTTGTTTCCTTTTTTTATGCCTATAAGTATCTGTTACGCAGGCGGTTGTTACCTCGCTTGCATTCGTTCGATTTCTACTAATAAAACTTCGTGATGAATCTGTGCCTATGCTTGAAAAAGCAGCTCAATGGCTTTAAAGGCATTCTTTCCAAAGTTCGATTTCCTCTTAACGATCAAGATGTTTTTGATCGCCATCGTTTGGGTTGTAGGTCTTGGCGATGACATACAGAAAGTTCAATATTACAGCAGCCTCATCCTCATCAACCTGAATATCATTTTGGGCTAATATTGCCGCAGCCCGTTTAACCGATATCTTTTTATCTATAAAATTCGGTGTTCTAAAAATCGCGTCTTCCATCTTAAATGCATAAAGGTTAAGTGGTTTTCAAAAAGCTACGATTTTCCTGGATTTGCTTTTCGTTTTAAGGTCGGGCAAGAGGTTCCAGCAAATACACTGTCATCAAAATATTATGCAAGCCCTGTAATCCCATTTCAATCGTCAATTGAAGATGTTGATCCCGAAAGTTGGTTTTTTATAAATGACAATAGAGCCAACAAGACAATGTATGAACAATGTTATTATTCAGAAATTAATGGTTATTTGGTTACCCTTATTTGGTTTAAATAGATTATTCAGGTTATTTAAACTCAAAAAATCAAAATGTTACCGATTTCAAATTCCAGAATAGAAACTTCTATAGTCCCATTCTTCGTGTTTTAGATTTTATCTTGGCAACCTTCTGCTGATTATTAGTTTGGTGTTCTTGATTGGCTAATAAAGAACTTCGGTTCAAAGTGGCTAATTTCACTAAATCTTCGAAGATTTGGTTCGACTTTAGTCCCGTTCGGGCTACTGGTAACATTAGCAAAAAAAAACATGCCTGCAGTCGTTCGATCTGCAGGCTTTTTTTTATTATAGTTTTTCTTTAAATACCTTAACTGCATTACCACGACCAAGTGATGTATGAGTCAACCATTGTATCTGTTGATCGCAGGCGAGTTCTTCGGCCTGCCAGCTCATCACCTTAGCTTCGAGTCTCTCCAGACATACCTTTTTATTCTCCAGTTGAGAACGACTATCCATACTCAATACCTGAATGCCTGAAGGAAGATGTACACCTCTAACCGCGGTTTCAACCTTATTTACGTTTTGTCCGCCGGGACCGGAAGCACGACAAGTTTCTATTTTTACATCTTTCAGATCCCATTTCGGAAACTCTTTTAGCTCAAAGATTGAAACGCCCGCAAACCAGTTTTTACGTTTATGATTTGGGCGGTAGGGGCTTTGAGCAATCCACTGAACTGTTCCTTTCCATTCTTGAACAAACTTCTGAAGTTTATCCCCCTGAGCACTCAGAGTTACCGACAGCAGTGTTCCTGCTATGTCAGTTTTTTTATTATCGATCTCTGAAATGATTATTCCTTTTTTTGCAGCTTGTTTAAGCATAATTTCACGAATACGGAAAACCACCCGGCAGCATTCTGCCGGGCCTTTTCCTGAAGTGATTTGGATAATAAGCTTGTTCATGACTAATCCTTATTCATTCTTACTATACGAGGTGTAAATTTCCCCTGTACATCTACCAAGTCACTTTGCGCTTTAATTATTCTTTCGATGTCTTTGTATGCTAAAGAGTTTTCCTCTACACTACCGCCGATAAGTGTTACACCAGCATTTAGCAGCAGTTTCTTCATCGCCGAGACCGTCATATTGTCTTTAGCCTTTTGGCGGCTCATAACTCTGCCAGCTCCATGAGCGGCAGAATTCAGCGCTGCATCAATACCTTTTCCTGTAACAAGGTAAGCGGGCGTAGTCATACTACCAGGGATTATTCCTAATTCTCCCTTATTTGCCGGCGTTGCACCTTTGCGGTGAACGATAACCTCCTTTCCATTAAGCATTTCTTTCCATGCAAAATTGTGATGGTTGTCAACTACCGCGAATGATTCTAATCCCAATGCCTTAAGTAGATTCGAATGGATGCGTTCGTGGCAAGCTTTTGCATAGTCACCAGCCAGCGTCATAGCTAACCAGTATTCCTGTCCCGCTTCGCTATTCAAATCGAGCCATGCCAATTGTTGTGCCTGTCGTGGCAATTTGCAAGTGTTCATGGCGATTTGAGTGTAGTGCTTGGCTATCGCTGCTCCCAATCCCCGGCTTCCCGAATGTGAAAGCAGAGCAGTGTATTTCTTGGCGGGCAAGCCTAGCGCATTGTTTTCTGCCAGCTCAATTTCTCCAAACTCTACAAAATGATTTCCATTGCCGGAGGAGCCTAATTGCCTTGCCGCTTTCCCACGTAGCGGCTTAAGAAAAGCCAATTGCTGAAATAGGGGACTGTCGAGGACTTGATGTTCCTGGCGAATATCGAGGCCACCTTCCATGCCAAAATGGGTGAAGCTTTTGAGGGCCTGCCGGATCTGATATTCTGAACGTTTGAGGAAGGCCTCAGTCTCATCAACGATCGACAAAGCCATACGGCAGCCTATATCCATGCCTACTGCATAAGGGATTACAGAATTCATTGTAGCCAATACTCCACCAATAGGCAAGCCGAAACCCATATGTGCATCGGGCATTAAAGCACCTTGTACACTAACAGGCAATTTGGTGGCAAGTTCCATCTGTTTGATGGCGTTTGCTTCAATGTCTTTAGCGCCGTAAACTTTAAAAGGCACCGAATCCTTCAGCAGATCATATGATTTGAAGACTGGATCCAATACTTTGCCAATGATCTTTTCTGCAATTTTCCCTGCGTGTATGTTATCAAGGTAACTCTCCGGATTGTTTTTGATAGCCGTTAATAAATTCAGCACTTCTTCGTTACTGAAATGTTTAAAGTTCTTTGAAACTATATTTGTTACAAGACTCCGTAACTGGTCGTTGGCGTAGCCTATTTTAGTTAACTGTTTTGTTTTTAAATTTCCCATTTGGGTTTGTTTTTTAATCCAGGTATGCTTCTTTATTGGCATACCTGGGCATGTTTTTTAATTTGTTGAAATATTTTGGCTTTTCTATATAAACCCAGCCTTTGCAGCTTTTTCCATTCGTCAGGCGGTTTATTCTGTACCACAGATTATTTCGCTCAACATAATTATCGAGCGCTGCTATCTCCTGTTCCAGCACCTGGTCGCACAGTTGTACTTCATAAATTATATGAGGCATTACTTTGAGCACGAAGTGCCAGGGCTCTGCATAGACATAGCGTACATTGAGGTAGCGATCGTTTATGGAAATGCTTTCTGTTCTGATAAAACTCGCCTGCTCCTTGTCTGAAAGCTTATACCAGTTTTTATACCATTCAAAATCAGAGATTTCCATCAGCGTCTGACAAATGTTCTTCTGGCCATACTGCCTTTTTCGCCGTTTTTTTACTTTAAAAGACTTGTCATGGTGATATTTGACCGTATTGATCTTATCGAGCAATGCCTGATAGAAATCAGCATTCGGAAGATTCTTTATATCCTCATGGAGTACAAATTGCCGCTTCCAGCATTTGTGATAAGGGTGTCGCAGCGAAATCATCGGTAAGTCTCTTCTTTGTTTACTTAACTCGCCTTGCTTTCTGCTTAATTCAATCAATTGTTTGTCAAGGTCTTTTCGGACAAGCCGTTTCTTTTGTCTAGCCGTACGCAAACGATACGGCCATTCCAGTGGGTCCATTGGATCCGGTTTTAAGGAATTTTAAATTTTGTGATTTTAAAATTTCGTCCCTGTATAGAGATATACCCTTTGCGGAAGCTCAAAAGCCCATAGGATGGAGGCAGGAATAAATAATAGTATTTTACCTGCCGTTTAGGCAATAAGCGAAAGGGGCGATATGGAAGTGTAATTCTTCATGATTCCTTTATATTAAGTGTGACAATTAAGGAATTAATGCAAAGGTATAACCTTTTTCTATTTAAACAAAAAAATCATTCCTAATAAGCAGTACATTCTAATGTGGAAGCTTATTTTTGAATATGCCATATAAATAGGTGCCTGCAAGTGCACCAATGACCACAAGGATCATTGGCCAATATCCATAACCTATGTTGATGAACATTGGGCCTGGACAAGCTCCAGTTAATGCCCAGCCTAACCCAAAAATTGAACCACCAATCAGGTATCTTGGCAAGGTTTTGGATTTATCCTGAAAAGTGATCGTATTGCCCTTAGTATCTTTTATTTTATATTTTTTTATCAGAAAGACAGCGAGCGCTCCTAAGCTTACTGCGGTTCCACAACCCCCAGTCCTCCTCTTTGTATGCGCTATGTGATGAACTGGGGAATTCTAAATACGATAGGTGTTCAATATCAGACCCACTCCACACGTAAGGCGGAGTAGAAATTAGATTCCGAAGCCCTTTCTCTTTTTGGGAAGATTGAGTTTGTTAGTATGTTTTTGATGCTCGTTTAACTGTTTGTTCAGTGGAAGGCCTCTATTTATCGAGGCCAGTTTCACCAAATCTTCAAAGATTTGGTTCGACTTTAGTCCCGTTCGGGCTACACATCTTGAGATCAAAACAACCCTGAATTATTCAGTTTTTCCGGATCAACGCCAATGTTGTGGAACAGGAATGATTTTTTCGACATTAAGCATATAACTGAACCTGTCTGCCTCCACCTCTTCACTAGTTAATCACTGCAATTCCTAGCCTTATTAAGAATAGGCAAATCTATGCTTCATATTTTAAAGCTAAATCTTCTTTAAATTAAGTTTTTTTCACTTTATTAGCAATAACATTTAGTCCGTAGTAATGAATCTTTTAACATCGTCATTGTTATCGCTCACCCTTTGTCTTGGTCCTCTAGGTCTTGTAGCACCAACTGAGGCTTATGCAAAAGAAAACAAAAAAACAATTTTAACCGGGAGTGACCTCTCGCAGATTGAAACAATTATAGGACGAAGAGAAATAGTTGGTCTGGGGGAAGGTACCCATGGAACCAAGGAATTTAATCTTATAAGGAGTGAAATCAGCAAAGCTTTAATTGAAAATAAAGATTTTAATTATGTGCTTATTGAGAATAGCTTCGGAGGAACGGCAGATCTCAATGATCTCTTAAAAAATAGTATAAATTACGATGAATTGAAAGAAGCCATAAAGACGAACTTTATAGCTATCTATCAGAATCAGGAGGTGCTTGATTTTATAAGCTGGGTTTATGATTTGCGCAAAAAAACCGGACGAGAGATAAAGATTATCGGTATTGATTACGCTGAAATCAGCCAGGCCTATCAACAGTTTGAAAGAACTCTTGGCAACAAAGAAGCTATTAAGGAACAGCTGGCAAAATTGAAGGGTATAGCAGAGTTTCAGGATGATCTTTGGAATGGAAGAGCGTCCGATAGAAAGGATTGGTTCAAAAAATGCCTCGAAGGCTATAGCATTGTGGAACAGATATCTAGTAGAAACGACTTAGGCGTTTCTGACACCGTTACGTACAAGCTCGCGCTATTGAACATAAAGCTGAACTTTGAAACGGTAAAAAAATATGCAGATACTAAAAAGGATATGTCGCGCGATAGTGCAATGGCAATGATGGTTCAAGAAGTTAAAACTGCGCACCCTACGGCAAAGTTATTGATCTGGGCCCATGCGGGACATGTAGCAAAAACTTCTATTTATAAAAGTGAAAACGGTGGAGGCATGGGTGGATATCTTGCCAAAATTTATCCTAACAATTATTTTGTGATCGGAACATCTACATTTGAAGGTACTTATGCAGTTACAAAAGATCGCTTTATCAAGAGGACGAGTAAGATGATAAATGCCAAGCTGCCTAAAGCACCCGAAAATTCAATCGAGAAGAATTTTTCTAAGCCATCAGATAGTTATCAAGTAACATTGATTAATCTTCCATCGTTAACTGATGCTCCCATGCCAATGAGAATGCGAATTGCCGGTTACCATGTCCCTAGAAAAGACAGCGACCAATTCCCATTATTTGATATAAAGGCGAGTTTTGATCTGCTCGTTTATGTAGCAAAGTCAAATCCTTCAACAAGCCTATAATCCTTATGGCTTCGTTCTTTCACGTCCTAAAAATATCAAATTAACTGCGTCGTCGACGGTTTATTGTGCTAACAATAAAACCGTCCCAGCAAAGGTAGATTTGATTTGGGATAGCCTTTAAGCCTATTGACAGGAATTAGTACAGAGATGAAATACATAGGGAGCGCAAATCGGATTGTTTAAAAAAGTGTTAATGAAGGCTTAACGCCAATCTCACTTTTATAGATCATAAATTTTTTATCTTAGCGTCATAGCAATTGCAGCTAAACTTTGCCCAAAGGCGGAAATCAAATTTTGGTCTATAAGAGATCTTTTACTGCATGTTCTGCTTTGGTAAATAAAAAATTGTAGCCGCTATCTAGAAGGCGTTTTGGTAATACCCACCTGCTTTTCAAAATCAATTCAGTTTCTGTTCCAATCACTTTTGCTCCAATTTCTAGTAGCCAAGATGGAGCAGGTAAACCGAACGGAGCCCCATAAACATTACGAATAATTTTCATGAATTGAGCATTTTTTACAGGTTCTGGTGCTGTACAATTAATCACTCCGTTTATTTCGTCGTGATTCATCAACCATTCAGTACACTTTGCGGCATCTTGTTCGTGTACCCAGGAGACGTATTGCTGGCCGTCGCCCTGCATGCCGCCCAAGCCGTACTTTACCAGGTTAAGCAATCGCGGAAAAGCTGCATCTTCACGACCAAGTACTATACCCATTCGCAGTGCAATCTTTCGCGTGAGGGGCGTCTTGGTATTGAAGAAAGTCTCTTCCCATTGTTTACAAACATCAATAGAAAATCCGTAACCGATTTCTCCGGTTTCCTCATCTTGAGGTCGATCTTCTGCATGCCTGTAAATCGTAGCAGAAGTAACGTTGATCCACAGCTTTGGAGGGTTCTCGATTGCTGCGATTGCCACACCTAGCAGGGCTGTAGGTACTGTTCTCGAATTAATAATTTCAGCTTTATTTTTATCAGTATATCTACAGTTTACATTTTTACCGCATAAATTGATCAACAAATCTGCCCCATTCAAACTCTTTTTCCATTCTCCTTCTGTACAGCCGTCCCAAAGCACCGTTTCGACATTTCCATTAGCAGTCTGATTCTTCCTGCTTAGGATAATTATTTTTTTTGCAAGTGGCTTGTAAAAGTTGGACAACACTTTGCCAAGGTATCCATTACCTCCGGCCAACACTACCTTGTTATATTTCATATGAGTTGTTATTTAAAAGAATTAATAGAAGGACCAGCAACCGATAGAGCACCCAGCTAATTGTTAAAATCCAGCCAGTTTCCAGTAGCTTGCTTCTTCGAATGTGCGCTAACAACATCAGACCTGCTACCGCCATAAACCAGGTGGCGCAAAAGAGCGGATGAAGATTGATCCATTCTGACAGAATCAGAACAGGCAATAGGAGTAGGGCCCCTCCGAAAGAAATCGTCATCATATTACCCAGATAATCCCAGCGTTTTTTCTTTTGAATGAGGCTAATGATAACTCCTTGAAAAAGAATCTGACCACCACATATCAGATATTCGCGATGGGCGCTTCCTTCAGGAAGAAGGCCAGGCATCAAGGGGGTGTAAGCAGATAGTACAATTGCTGTAATTAGCCAGGTAACGAAAAGGTAAGCAACGCGGTAGTTTAGCATAAATGTGGGTTGCAGCATGTAGCTGTCAACTGCAACCGGCGCAGGAATGATCACTCTTCGATTGAAGGCAATGAATGCATAGATCTTACTCATCAGCCAAATGAAGGGCTTGAATAGAAACAAGGGTTCAAGCGCCGGGAAAGAAGCGGCAAAAACTTTAAACAGACTTTCTACTCCGTAAGTCACCTCGCCGGTTTCCTGGTTAACGAGCGCAATCTCGTTTGTTGCTCGTTGTCGATCGAGCATGGGGCAGGCCTCTGCGGGAAGTTCCTGGTACGCCGTTCTCTCCTGGTTGTCGAGCATCCCGCTTTGCACAAATGCCTTAGTAGATATGCGGCAAATGGGGCATTCGGCATCGAAAAGGATGAGATGGTCTTTAAGCGCTTTCATATCACATTGTTATAATTTATTGAATTTTCAGTAAAATTTGAAACATAGCTTCAAAAAAATAGACTATTTGAATATTTTAAAGATTGATCCCCAAAACCAGCTCTCTTCTGCTTTTAGCATAGTATCTAATGTTTTATCCACATTCTTAGCTAATTTATTAATATCAGTAACCGAATTAATGAATGTCTGGTATTCCGGGTTGTTTACATCCCCCTCTACCTTTGTCAATTCATCGAGCGCCTTTAAAACCGGATCTAGTTCTCTTTTTCTTCGCTCTTTAGCTACTTGACGGGCAATGTTCCACGTGTCTTTATCAGCATGAAAATATTCCTTACGCTCGCCTGCCTTATGTTGCTTTTCAATCAACCCCCAGCCAATTAGATCCCTTAAGGTCATGTTGGCATTTCCTCTGGAAATACTTAATGTTTTCATGATCTCTTCCGTGGTGAGCGCTTCCGGGGAAATCAACAATAAAGCATGAACTTGTGCCATTGTACGGTTTATCCCCCACTCAGATCCCAACTTACCCCATGTCTCAATAAACTTTTTCTTTGCCTCTTCCAATTCCATGTGACAAATATATAGGAAGTTATTAAACTTTCAAAATTTATTGAAAGTTTAATAACTAAGTGCTATAGGATTCAGTTGAGTCAATTGTTGCGCCTATTTTTATAAGCGCAACCTGTAAACTCCATGAGAAAGAACGCCTCTTTACACACCATAACTGCTTAGTTTTGGAAAAAAAAGGTATTCAGAACAAAGGTTTATGTGAATTTAAAATTTTAATCCTCAAAAAATCAGCCAGTTCCACCATTTATAAAATTTAAATTGGTATATGTAGGTATAAATCATATCTTTGCAGCATAGGATTCAGAGTTAATCTGCATCACGATAATGGTGAGTAATTCGGTGCATAAAAACCCGTTTCCATTTAGGGTAATGAAATTCAATTAATTAGAATTAAAGTTATATATTCCCTTTAGGGTTACTTCACCGCTTCGCTAGCAAAAGTTGAGCGGTTTTTTTATGAAATTAATACAATTACCGGACGGAGTTTCGGAATAAAATATAGTGCGGGGTGGAGCAGTTGGTAGCTCGTCGGGCTCATAACCCGAAGGTCATCAGTTCGAGTCTGGTCCCCGCTACCAAAAGTAAGGCATAAGCAGTAATGTGAGTCGCCTTGCAAATTTGGCCCGCTCGTCTACCGGTTAGGACGCCAGATTTTCATTCTGGAAATAGGGGTTCGATTCCCCTGCGGGCTACAAGATAAACCGTCAAAAAGTGTTAAACCCTGCAAGTCAAAAACTTGCAGGGTTTTTTTGTGTCAAAACACCATTATTGCGCCAAATCGCAACAAAGAAGTGCTAAATGATTTGACGGGCTGTAGCGATTCTCATGTGATTTACGTTTTAGCTGAAACAAACAAAAAATATCATCATGACAACATTGAACACCGCATTTTCTTTTTTAGTATTATTTTCGCTCTGCTTTAGCTCGTGTAAAAAAGATAAAGAGACTAAGGTAGAGAATGCTTTAATAGGCGATTGGAACGAATTAGATCTTACAAATAATAGCCGCTCGGTGAAGTTCACCAAAGAAAAAACATTTCATTCTGTTATCCGTGGCAATGGAAGCACTATCATGCTTAACGGTACATACCAAATCAAATTGGATAGTCTGAAAATTACTGCTACAGAAATGCTTCAACAAGAGCCTGGAAAAACTGTTCGACACGTGCCTGCGCCAAACTATATTTATGATATGGCAACGTTTAGTGTTTCCGGAGATACACTCACCATAAGATATAAGACATATCCGGCCGACGCTCCTCTTCCCACTACGGCAAAATTTATAAAAAGCTTTACCATCGACTAAGGAAGATTAATTAATAATGATTACCACTCAGTGGCTAAGAAATCGAGACTTGGGACCGAAACTATAAACTTCTTTCCAGTAACTTGGTGATATGACTAGTCAAGTCTTTTTCAAGTGAGTTTTTATAACCGCGAAAACTACGTAGGATTTTTCCTTCACTGCTGATTAGGTAAAAATTCGGGGTTCCAGGTGTCTTAAATGCCTTACTAAGCGTTCTGTTCCCAATATATACGGGAAACGCTAATTTGTTGTTTTCGATATATTTTTGGACTACCTCACTCATCTCGTTCGTATAGATGTTAATAATAATAAATTTTTCCGATGAAAAATTAGCATGCATTCTGTTTAACATTGGATTTGCTAAGGGATTTGCGGGGCAGCCTGTTGCTCCGAAGACCACCAGTAGCAGTTTACCATTAAAATCACTTTCAGGAGTATCAATACCGGACACAGTCTTTAATATTAGCTTAGGAGCTTGATCTCCATCTTTCAGCATTGAGGCACCTCCTTTATATGCTGTGCCTGCGGTAGTATTCTTTACGTATACTGGCAACAGTGTCTTATGATTGATTAATATTTGTCTGTGGGTGTAGTCATGGATTCCGTTAGTAACTGTATCGTGACTTTTAATAAGAAAATTATAACATTTGTTTCCTTCAAAGACTGTATCTGTTTGATGCGTGATCTTTGATCCATTTTTGGTTAATTCGCTTTCAATTAGGGTTGCAATCTCTGTCATTTCGCAAACGACGGCCGATTTTGGAACGTCCTCGGTATAAGTACTGTCGGTTAGATTGATTGAATAATACTTACCTTCCAAATAGATTTCCTGAAACAAGCTTTGTCCGGAATTTATATTGGTAAATTCTTTTTTATATGAAACAGCGCCACTTGGACTGAACACAACTTTTGCATCTACTGTCGCTGAAATTACTTGCCCTTTGTTGAAAGGATTGTTCTCAGTAGAGTTAACCTTATAACTAATACTTTTTAAAGCACGTATTCTATTTACTGTTTTCTTCAGAATATCTGCCGATACATTTTGGGCATGCGCAAACGTAGCTAGAAAAAGAAATAAAATGACGCAAGGAAATGTTTTCATCTTTAAATAAATATTAATTATAAAGATAGCATAAGGGCTTGATAATTAGAACGAATACCCTTGCAAAATTCATGGAATAGTCATGGTAGCGCCAAACCCATCTCTCTATCTTTCATGAGCGGTCCTGAACTGGAACATGCCGGCCTATTTTTCGATAGATGTGACGGGTTTCAATGCCTCTTGTATCAACTTGATCATCAGTCGAAAAGAAGCGTCGGGATGTGCTACTTGGTTGACCGTTCCTGTGATATACAGATCCCTATCAGGATTGCTGAAAGCAAGTGCACCTGACAGCCCTGAATGACCGATCATATCGGGAATAGTACCGAGCGGATTGAAAATCCAAGGCAACTTAAAACATTGTAAACCTATTCCGGACCGCATAGGGAAGTAGATCCTGTTCCAAACCTTCAGTTCATTCAAATACGACTTGGGGAAAAGCGTCCCATTAAAAAATGCACTAAGAAATACCATCATTTCCCCCGAGGTGGAAACGACCCCTCCATCCGCGCCGAAGGAAGCCATCGCGTTGGGAATAGGAAATTCTTTGTTTTTATAATAAAGTGGTTTCGGAAGTGTATCTTGAATATCCGTGTAAAGATAGGTTTTGTCAAGCCCCAACGGCTTAACGATAAGCTCCTGGCAAACCTTGCCAAAACATTCACCTGAAACAGTTTCAATGATACGTCCAAGAAGCTGAAAGTTAGTGTCCGAATAATGTGCCTTATTTTTAGCGTCCGGAGCAAACAACGGTTTCATTTCCTTGCTACGCTCAACGGCCTGCTCAAAAGTCCATTTCTCGTCCAGGCCGCCCATCAATACATTTTCAAGGCTATCCCCTTTGTTATCCTTCTGCTGGAAATAATCCGGGATACCCGATGTATGCGCCAGCAGATTTTTTATAGTGATCTCGCCGGAGTAATCCTTCCCATTTAAACGGTGAAGGCCCATAATAATATCTTGACTGAGATATTGGTTGATTTTATCATCGAGGGACAACTGGGCCTTGGACCGATAATGCATAATTATTGCCGTGACAAATAACTTGGTAGTGCTGGCAATAAAGTACTGTTGGTTGATATCCATGTCACCTGAAGCGATGTTCCAGGTAGTTTCTCCATGTCTTACACAGAATGAAGTTCCAAATATCTTTTTATTATCAATGGCATCATCAAGAATGTGCTGTAAGGATTGTGTTTTTTTATTCATATAAGTTATCCGAGGATCAAAAGTGGAGATAATCACATTACACTTTTGACGCTAAAACATCATAAAGTTACACCCTAACTTTTCAACCGTCAATCACAACACAATAACATAATCATAACTTAATAAAAAGCATCAATGCATTGACGCATATTTAACGCACAACACAACTGACCCTTTCAACCTTCAATACCAGCAATCTGGTTGTAGATAGTTAAAGCTAGTTCTGATCATGTTCTTCAATCATCCGTTTTGCCGCTTCTAGTAACAGAGTAGATATATCTATCTTTCTAGATACAATTAAAACCACTCAGTGGAATTTGTAAAAGAGGGCTGCGATCAGCTGTGACATAATATATTTATGAGTTTTCCGAAAGGGTCACGGGTATAAAATCTTTTGACTCCCCAGGGTTCTGTTACCGGGCCGTATTCGATTGAAAAGCCCGCTTCTATTGTACGGCGTAAAGTGTCCTCAAAATCATCAACTTCTATGGATAGGTCTGGAGTTAGGGTTCCTGAGCCCCCTTCTGTTGCGAAGCTGATTTGGATATCCATTTTTTGGTGATCAGTACCGTAAGTGGTGATCCAACCATGATCCATAAGAACTTCCAGGCCGAGCACTGTTTTATAGAAAGCTTCTGCTTTTTGGGTGCTGTCCGTCTGGATGTTAGCAACTATTCTTTTGACCATAAACAAAAATAACCTTTAAAATGAAACATTGCGCTATTTGCTCACCCAATCTTAACCCAAACTTAACGACAATAAAACGAGTAAAACAATTTGGTGCTTTTTATTCTTTGTATATTTATTCATCACCCAATTGTTCATTTATATCAAAGTAAATTATGAAAAGACCAGTCCTTTATTTCACCTGCCTGGCAATTGCTGCATTTTTATACAGTTGCAGTCAGGGTAATGAAAAAAGTAAAGCATCAAAAGCTAAGGAAGAGACCCCGCTTGATAGTACCTGTTATGTGGCAATTGATGCAAAAGATACGGCACATCTGGTACTTCGCAGATTTGAAGATGGCAAGTATAAAGGTCACCTATTGATCAACTATGTAGACAAAGGAAAAAATGATGGACAAGTAGAAGGCGCTTTCACAGGTGATACCCTGTTTGTCGACTATACATTCAAGATCGGTACAGTAAACAAAACTGTTTATAAGAATCCATTGGCTTTTCTGAGAAAAGACGGAAACCTGCTGTTGGGAGTTGGACAGATCGTAACGCATGTAGGCAGGTCATATTTTGATAAAGCAAAACCAATCAGCTTCGACAAGGGAAGGTTTACTTTCAAGCCAACGGATTGCAGGAAATAAAACCTTACTTGCCGATTAATCTAAAGAGTTTTTATACCAATTTATAGGTAGGTATTCCTCAAAAAGCTATATTTACTTTCAAGCTCTAGAGAATACTATGAAGAAAATCTTTTCAATTGATGGTGGTGGGATAAGAGGGATTATTCCGGGAATGATATTAGTTGCGCTCGAAGAAAGGCTGAAGCGGGAAAGCAAAAACCCCGATGCGGCTATTGTGGACTATTTTGATTTCTTTGCGGGTACAAGTACCGGTGGCATCCTCACTTGTTTGTTACTGTGTCCCTCAGAAACTGATCCAACCAGACCGCGCTTTTCCGCAAGAGCCGCATTGGATCTATACCTGGAACATGGAAATGAGATTTTCAAAATGACCTTTTTTAAACGCTTGAGAACCAAGTTTGGACTCGCCGGAGAACGGTATAACAGTGCCGTATTTGAAGGAGTTTTGCAGAATTATTTCGGAGAAACAAAATTAAGCCAGCTCATCAAGCCTTGCATCATCAGTGCTTATAACATTGAACTTCGGAAAACGCACTTTTTCAGACAGCAGTCGGCCATTGCCCGGGGCGATATCCGTGATTTTTATGTGAAAGATGTTTGCCGTGCAACCTCTGCTGCCCCTACCTATTTTAGCGTCGCAGAAATCTACTCCCTGGCCAATGTGCGCTATCCTTTACTGGATGGGGGAGTGTTTGCTACAAACCCGGCATTGAGCGGGCTAATTGAAGTCACCAAAGCCTTCAACCAAACCCGGATCAACGATATTTTCCTGGTTTCCCTGGGTACCGGCCGTTCCAGACGTTCTTATGACTCTGATTATTTTAAAAAGAGCAGTGCGATGGCAATTGTGCCGGCAATATTGGACATCATGATGAGTGGGGTAGCAGAAACCAGTGATTTTTTCCTGCAACAGCTTTTCCATTCTGCGGGTAAAACACAGAACTATATACGAGTTGAACCACATAGCCTTGAAAGTATCAAAGAAGGCATGGACGCAGCAAGCCCCTCTAACATTGAAAAGCTAGTTGCACTGGGCGACAGGACCGTAAGCGAAAATGATACCCGGATCACACAACTTGCCAGGTTATTAATCGAAGAGCAGAAACAAGCTGCCAATACAACCCGCAGACCTTGGGATTTCTTAAGAGC
>JAPSHM010000183.1 GCA_031179845.1 Pedobacter sp. | reverse complement strand
CTCTTTAAGTGGCGTCTGGCTTTTTACTGTTTCCATAAACGACGATCGATCGACCAGTTAACACCGCCTTTGATGATCAGGAAAATGGTGCCGAGAAGCATAGCCCAGTCTGTTCGGCTTTCGTGGAGCATAGACCAAAGGCCATTATTTAAGAAAATCTGCGATTTTGTCGTTCCAATAGCAACCAACATGATAAAGAACAAAGGAATGACACTGAGTCGTGTTAGCAGTCCTAATAGGACAAAGAAACCACATACAATTTCGAAACTACCAACAAAAGCTCCCCAGAATTCGGGGTTCGTTAAACCGATCTTTGCGAAACGCCCTGCGCCCAATTTATCGGCAAATAGAAATTTTTGTATGCCTTCAGATAGAAACACCGTGCCGACCATTAATCTAATAATAATTGTGGTTACTGCATCATCTGTTTTCAGGATCTTCTGTAACATGGCCATTGACAATATTTCTACCAAGGTATATGTTATTTTTAGGATAAATAAAAAAAAATGGTGCAAATTGTCCCTGTTTCGAAAGACCGATCGTCATTAGGGTATAACTTAATTTTTAAACAATGAAAGAATTTGCGTTAATTTTCAGACTTAAAGACATCGCCGATTTTAAGCCATCACCTGAGCAAATGCAGGAAAGAATAAACTGGTTAGGAAGCATCGCAGCCCAAAACAAGTTGGCAGACCAAGGAAATACCTTGTTGCCTATGCCGGGAAGTGCTAAAACGGTAAGGCCGGACAATATTGTAACGGATGGGCCTTATACTGAGATCAAAGAGTTTATTAGTGGTTACATCATCGTTAGAACCGACACGATCGATGAAGCGATAGAGATAGCTAAAGAAAACCCTATCTTCAAAATTGGGGGAAGTATTGAGGTGAGAGAGGTCCTAAAACGTGAGTAATATTGAGCACAACTGACGCACATAGTGATATTTTACCACATTTATTCCGGCAGGAATATGCTAAAGTGACGGCTGTATTATGCCGTCATTTTGGAATGTTACATCTAGATATTGCCGAAGATATTGCCAGCGATACCTTTTTAAAAGCATCGGAACATTGGGCAACTTACGGCATACCTGACAATCCTACCGCCTGGCTGTATACCGTTGCCCGAAATAAATATAAGGACTATCTCAAGCACACTGCTATATTTGAAAATCAAATCAAAGAAGCCATTAGACCTAATGAGAATGAAATAGCTAACGTAATTGATTTTAGCAATCAGGTTATTGCTGACAGCCAGTTAGCCATGATTTTTGCAGTTTGCACACCAACTATTTCAACCGAAGCACAAATTTGTTTGGCTTTACAAATTCTTTGTGGTTTTAGTGTTGAAGAAATCGGCAACGCCTTCCTGACCAAAACGGAAACCATAAAAAAGCGTTTACATCGGGCAAAATCCAATCTTCGCAAAGAAAAATTTGAAATTGACGCACTCGGTGAAGCCGATATAAAGTCAAGATTAAACACTGTTTTGAAAACATTGTACTTGCTTTTTAATGAAGGGTATTTCTCTAAATCGAATAATCAATTGATCAGAAAGGAACTTTGTTCGGAAGCTGTTAGATTAACCTCATATCTTGTAGAAAACAAGTCGACCAATACTCCACAGGTGAATGCATTATTGGCATTGATGTGTTTCCAAAGTTCAAGATTGAACGCCAGAACTGATGATTCTGGCGAGGTGATCCTCTTTGATAAACAGGATCGTAATCTGTGGGATCAAACCCTTATAGACAGAGGTAATTACCATTTAGTAAACGCCTGCAGTGGCAACGAGATTACCACGTACCATTTAGAAGCAGGCATAGCTTATTGGCATACTTCACCACCCAACAGAGATAAATGGAAACATATCTTACAATTGTATAATCAAATCCTGGTGTTGGAATACTCGCCTATGACCGCCCTCAATAGGGCATTCGCCTTTTCTAAGATCTATGGACATAAAAAGGCGGTCAAAGAAGTTCTAAAGCTAGATCTTACTACCAGCAATTTTTATCATGCGTTACTAGGTTATTTATACGCTTCATATGACAGAGAAACCGCTATTCAACATTATGCAAACGCCATTGATCTGACGAAGTCTAAATCGGAACAAAATTTACTGAAACAAGAAATAGCACGTTTGCGGCAAAGTTCCTGAAGCCTTTAGTTCACACTGAACGGCCGCCATTGATACCTTTGAGCGTGTTATTGATATCATTAATCGTCTTGATGCTAAATGAATGCCGACCTGAAAGCCACCTTTTTATTTCATCGGGATTGATGTCTAAAGAGACTGCAAGTTCATTATCTGACAGCGCATTTTCCGTGAGCACCTTTGCGGCGTTCGTGGCTGCCTGCTGGTTAAGGGTTGTAAGTTCCTCAATGGCGGGGTTTCCGGTTTCTTCGATCCAGGCGGAAATAAAATCGTTCTCTTTCATTTATTGTTTTTTGCTGGCGGCAAAATTAATGAATTTGCGACCATATATTCAAGTCGGTTGCATTCGAATATCCGTTGACGCTGAAAGACAAAGATTAAGCAGCTTTGTTTTCGCAAGTGTCTATACAAAATGTAAATTTGGCTATTATACACTATGTCTGATTAGAGAATGGCTGAAAATTTACCATCAGAACTATCCTGAAGTTTTGCAAACACTTCTTCTCAATAGTTATCAGGATAATAAAGACTTTTCGGTGCGACAGGTCGTTAGAATTTAGCCCCATCGAATTTAGATGGACACTGCCCCATATGGTCAACCATTCCACCTATCATAGGGGACAATTGGTAACACTGTTGCGCCAGGCCGGTTTCTCAAATTTTTCTAACACAGACCTTTTTACATTCTATCAAAAGTAGCGTCTCCGAACAGCTTTATTTGAAGAATTTTTCTGACAGACTTATTTGGCATAGAAATTATTGCTTACCTGATATGAGTTTTTCATTTAAGTGGCTTTACTTATTTTTTTCGATCATTTTATATTTCGGAAGTCCACAAGCAGCTTCCGCACAACTTATTCCGGGGACCATAGAAAAACCGGAGGAAACGGTTGTAGCAGAGGTGCCGGACGACTCTCTGGGCAGGCGAAATCCCAGAGGAACTGTTGGCGGATTTATTCAGTCGGTTGCTGAGCAAAATTATATCCGTGCGAGTCATTATTTAAATTTGGGCAAGGAACACCGGAGCATCAAACAGCGGGAGAAAATCGTAAAAACACTTCAGCGATTACTGGATCGAGGTGGTAACATCATTCCATATTCCTGGTTAAGTAATAAGACCACGGGAAGAACGGACGATGATCTTCCTCCGGACGAAGACCTGGTAGGCACGGTTACTGCCAATGGTGAGGTCATCAATATTTTCGTAGAAAACACCGGAGAGCCTGCGGCGCCTGTCTGGATGATCTCACGGGAAACCGTTAGTACAATTGCAGCGGTAAAGATTGATGAGGAGTTATTGGTCGACCGGGTTCTACCTGAGTCCTGGAAAGATAAACTTTGGGGAGGGGTAGCAATTGGTCATTGGTTTGCAGTGATCGTTCTCCTGATCGTTGCTTATCTCGTCTCATGGGTTGTGATATGGTTTGTTAGTTTCATCATCCGCCTGTCGTTCCAAAAGGCGAGAACTGAAGAAGGATTGGGTGTGATTAAAGCCTTTTCACTACCCTTCAAAATATATTTCGCAGTTTGGCTATTTATCGCAATATCACAACAAGTAGGCATCTCCATTATTGTAAGACAGCGATTTAGTACCATCACTGTAGTGATTGGAATAGTTGCCTTCATCATTTTACTTTTGCGCCTTACCGATCAGATCAGCACTTTTAGTAAGGGGAAAATGACGCTTAAAGGGCGAATCTCAGCAGTATCGGCCATTTTGTTTCTGCGCAGTGCGATTAAAATAGCAATTGTCATTTGCGGGATCATCGCAATCCTTAGTGCTATTGGTTTAGATGTAACTACCGGGCTTGCAGCACTTGGAATAGGTGGACTGGCGTTGGCTTTAGGCGCGCAAAAAACAATGGAAAACTTTGTAGGCAGTGTTACTTTGATTGTGGACCAGCCAGTACGGGTAGGTGATTTCTGCAAAGTAGGGGAAACTACTGGAACCGTCGAGCAAATCGGTATGCGTTCCACTAAAATTCGCACGGGTGAACGTACAGTTGTTACTATCCCAAATGGTGAATTTTCTTCTGCGATGATCGAAAACTATGCCCATCGAGATCGCTTTCTATTTGCGCCAGTGATCGAATTAAGGTATGAAACTACTGCCGACCAGGTTAGATTTCTCCTTGTTGAGCTACGTGCCATCTTGTACGCCCATCCGATGGTAAGTCCAGATCCGGCACGGGTTCGGTTTGCCGGGATGGGAGAAACGTCGTTAAGATTGGAAGTCTGGTCGTATATTGTAACGCCTAATTTCGACGAGTTTCTTGAAGTTAAAGAAGATCTTTTGTTAAGAATGATGGATGTAGTTTCATCCAGCGGTACTGATTTCGCTTTCCCATCGCAAACGATCTATCTTGCCAAAGACAAAGGTGTTTCTGAGGAGAAAGCCAAACAAGCGGCAGAAAAAGTGAAAGCCTGGAAAGCGAATAATGAACTGCAAATTCCTGGCTTTGATCCCGAAAAGATCAGGAGCATAAGGAACACCATTCCTTACCCACCAGAAGGTTCGGTGCAAAATAAATACGACAAGCTGGATAACATCCACGGAGACGCGTAAAAAATGTGGCATGTTTTACCCATAAAGTTTACTTTACCTATATTTGGGAAATTCATAAATCAATAGCATTGGAAATACTGATCATTTTTATACTTACGCTGTTAAACGGGTTTTTTGCCCTTGCAGAAATCGCCTTGGTTTCGGTGAAAAAAAGCAGAATTGAACACCTTGCTGCGCAAGGACATTCCAGTGCGAAAATGGTGCTGAAACTTTTAGATAATCCGGAAAATTTCCTTTCTTCTGTTCAGGTGGGGATCACTTTAATTGGTATCGTCTCCGGAGCGTACGGGGGCGCAGCGCTGACAGACGATATGGAGTTACTTCTTACCCCACTCACATTTTTGGGTAGTTCCCTTCATACCGTATCGCTAATTATCGTTATTGGTGGGATCACCTATTTTACCATTGTGGTAGGCGAGCTGGTTCCCAAAACAATTGCGATGAACAATTCAGAAACGATCGCTCTCTTTTGTGTTCCCATTATGAGGATATTCACGATGATCACCTATCCATTTGTAAAGTTGTTATCGGTATCGACAAAACTGATCTTGAAGATCTTCGGTATCAAAGAAAATGATTCAGAAAAGGTGAGCGAGGAAGAGCTTCGGTTCATGCTGAAAACAGCAGGGAAGCAAGGGGTTTTGGAAAATGAAGAAAGCGAGGCGATGCAGAATGTACTTTCTTTCACAGATCAAACTGCGAAATCTCTGATGACCCATAGTTCGCAGGTGGAATGGATCAATTACAACTGGAGTAAGGAGCTGATCTTTGATAAGATCAAGGAAAGTGTGCATTCCAGATTTATAGTTGCCGACGGGACGTTGGACCATCCGAAAGGGATCATCAACATCAAAGACCTACTTGAAAACTATCACCGGGACGATTTTAATATTGAGCAAATTTTGACACGGCCGATATATGTGATGCAAAATACGCCTGCATTCAAAGTTCTTAATCTGTTTAAAAGCAAAAAGCAATATATTGGGGTGGTGGTAGATGAATTCGGCAGTGTTCGAGGCATTATCACCCTTCACGACCTTATTGAGGCTATTGTAGGAGACCTTCCTGATGAAGACGAAATTCCGGAAGACTACATCATCAAGCGGGATGATAATAGCTATCTTTTGAATGGCAGAACATTGATATTTGAACTGAATCAATACTTTTCAAAAGAGATCATTGAAGACAAGATCAAAAGTTATTCTACTGTGTCAGGCTTTATGATTGATCATCTTAAAGCGATGCCCCATGCTGGAGATGTCGTTAAATATGATGATTTGGAGTTTGAGATCCTTGACATGGATGGCATCAGGATAGATCAGGTACTGATGACGTTCAAATCCTAGCAATAGAATTGATGAACACAAGACACATTACAATAATAGGAGCAGGGATAGGCGGACTAACTACTGCCTTATTGCTTAAAAGGAAAGGCTTTAAGGTAACAGTGTATGAAAGGGCAAAGGAATTTTTACCACTTGGCGCGGGGCTGATGTTGGGGATAAATGCAATGCAGGTGATTAAACAGTTAGGGTTGCATGAAAAGTTAGAAGCGTTAGGTCAGAAGTTAACAAAATTGAATTTGACAGATGAACAATTGCAACCACTATCTTTTGTCGATCTATCAGGTTTTGAACATAAATACCAGGTAGGTAGTCTAGCTATACACAGGGCTGACTTACAAAATTTACTGATTAACGAATTAGGATCGGAGCATATTCTCTTATCCAAATCTTTGGCCAGAATAGAAAAAAAAGAACAATTAACTTTAACCTTCGAGGATAATACCACCGTTGTTGCTGATGTGTTGATAGGAGCAGATGGAATAAAGTCAAAAGTACGTGCTGAGATTTTTGAACCAACTGTAATTAGACATGCACAACAGCTTTGTTGGCGAGGTGTCAGTAACTTTAGTCTTCCTGCAAAGTATGCTCATGAATTAAATGTAATTTGGGGTCGAGGCAAGCGATTTGGGTTTGTAAACATTAATGATAAACAGGTCTACTGGTTTGCACTGTTAAACAGCAACGCTAAAGTTAACCTTCAGTTCAATTTAATAGAGGATTTTAAAGGGGTTCATTCAGATGTCTTGGCGTTAATCGATAGCATCAATCCAATGGAGGTAATTCAAAATGACATTACCGATTTAAAACCTTTTAAAAAGTGGTACGTTGACAACGTTTGCTTAATTGGAGATGCAGCTCATGCCAGTACACCAAATATGGGACAGGGAGCTTGTCAGGCCATTGAAGATGCATATGTGCTGTCGAATTGTTTAGCGATATATACTGTGAATGACGCATTTGCACAATATCAAAAACTAAGAATAAAAAAGGCACTCATGATTGTAAATAGAAGTTGGGTCATGGGAAAGCTAGCACAAATTGACAATGGTTTCTTCATTTGGTTTAGAAATACAATGATGAAAATGACGCCGGAAGTTTTTAGCAGAAATGCAATGCGTGAAATTTTTGACTTAGAATACAAAATCTGAATTCATACGATCATAATTCTCGGCAGGCTTTTGAAAAAGAGCCTGCCGTTTTTCCAACGCTCTGCTACAGCATCAAACCTCCTGATTCTTCTTAATGATTTCCCTTCGGTGCGCTATTCCCCATTCTGTTAAATTGTTGATTATAGTTTTTAATGTCAGTCCGTGTTCCGTAAGATGATATTGAACCGTTACCGGATGCGTATTTAACACGATTCGATTGACCAACTTATTGACTTCCAGTTCCTTCAATTCTTTACTTAACATTTTGTTTGAAATACCCTCTACATCGTTCAAAATGTCAGAAAACCTCCTTTTGTTGTAATGACAAATAGAGGAAAGGATATAGATCTTCCATTTTCCGTTTAGGACGTCCATCGCATCGTGGATAGCCATCATCTCTTTTTTGCGATCCGTTTGAAATTCTTCTTTGCAATCCATATGTTACTTTGTTACCTCAAGGTTACTGTTACTTTTAGATACAAAGTAACTGAAATATATTTATAAACCTAGATTTGTAGCTCATTATTTAACAAACATAAAAATGAGTACACTTAAGAACAAAGTTGCGATTATTACAGGAGCGTCTAAAGGTATAGGCGCATCAATTGCGAAATATTATGCAGCAGCAGGAGCGAAAGTGGTAGTAAACTACGC
>JAPSHM010000182.1 GCA_031179845.1 Pedobacter sp. | reverse complement strand
CCTTCAAAGCCCCATCTAACTCTTGTTCGATCTTTGGAAAGGGCTTCCGTAATCATATAGGCGCTATCTTCCGCTTCAACTGGCTCTTTGAACCTCACCTTGAGGTCTATTCTTTCGTTTTCGATGATATTGGTGATCTCCTGTTCGCCTTTTCCGAGGTTTTTATAGTTGCTTTCCCAGGTCGAGATAAAGCCTACATTACCATCGATACCGATATAGGTTCTCCTCATATTTGGATCCATGTGGCTCCACACACTGAATTTATCCTGGTTTTTAAGGTGTTTTATATACTGGAAAACTTCCGTTTCAGGTCTGTTAATGGTTACCTGCCGCTCCACAGCGTACTCGTTTCTAACGAAAATTGCCGCAACCAGTGCGAGGATCACGATTACCATCAGTACAAGTATCAGCCCTTTAAACATTTTTCCAATCATATCACCTGGTTTATGCTGTGAATTTTTATCCGTGCGACTGCGACGGTTCATGTTAACAAATGGTAAATATTTAATAGGGCAAGGATATTGCCAAATAGAGCATGCTAATAAAAAATCTTTAGCACTTTCGCCCAGGAGGCAAACACCAAAGTGGAACATGTGAAACAAGCGGAGCTATCTTATTTGAATAATTACCTGGACGAATTGGCTATTTATGAAAAAGTACCTGCCGTACACCTGAGCAATCCGGGATTGCAGAAACTAAGCGGACGCCAAACGGTGGCAAGTTTCAGTTCAATGACCTTCGCCGGAAGCATCTTAAATGCGAAAAATAAAGTCATTGATCAGGCAAGGTTTCCCCTGGATGGGCAAAGTGTGGGGAAAAGGATAGACAGCATCTGGTACCTTACTACCGATCTAAAAACAACCACAACCTCCATTCATAACTTTATTCATAAAAACATTAAGCCCCTGGGGAAGTAGTATTTTTACACTTTACCCATTTTTTATTTAGCGGGAAGCTATTATATTTGCTGCCATGATAAACAAATTGATGGGTATTTTTATTTTACTCGCTTTTTTAGGGATAAAAAGCACGTCGCTATTTGCTGCGGATCAAAAACAACGTGCAATCAGCTGTTGTGCCACACCCGCCTGC
The DNA here is from genome assembly GCA_031179845.1 of Pedobacter sp. GTDB lineage: Bacteria > Bacteroidota > Bacteroidia > Sphingobacteriales > Sphingobacteriaceae > Pedobacter. Next base: position 6,787 of record JAPSHM010000182.1, on the reverse strand, counting down.
GATGACGGGGCCGATGCTGAAAAAGAAAACAAACAGTTCGAAATTTCGGATGAAGAGCTGATGGGACAGGCAATTGTAAACCCGAAATCATTTGTATTTTCCAATAAACCGGCAGTTTTGACTGTCTCCAATATCATTTGGCCTTACCTCTCGTTGCCCTATCCGCCGCCTAACGGCAGTATCGCGGCCTATCCATTTGATACACTACCGGGCTAACCGTTCAATACACGCCCCGGCTTAACAATTCAGTTCACGAGTAATTTACAACATAACCTTATTTTTATGGATAACTTTTTAGGTAAAAGTGTTTTAACCGGCCTTTTAATCTGCGTTTGTGCCCTGGCTGCCAGTGCACAGAAAATCGATGAGCAGGAATTGAAAGTAGACATTGGGAAGATCTCCAACTCTGCTGTGCAGCTCAGTAAGCTTGATCCTGTTACGTTCAAATACGATGTCGCTAAATTCAAACACCTCAAATTGCCCGCTGGTAAGCAATACGGCTTTTTAGCCAGCAATGTGCAGTCTGAGTTCCCGGCAATGGTTCACGAAGCCGCTAAGGTTTATGAATCGGGCAAAAACAACTCGAAAGTTGCAAAATATGAGGAAGTACAAACCGCAGATCTTATTCCCCTGCTTGTCGCCGCCGTTAAAGAGCAGCAAGCAGAGATTGAGCTTTTGAAGCAGGAAGTGAAGCTGCTGAAAGCAAAGTCGAAATAGTTTTTTTAGTTCAGTGCTTTGGAAGGCCATCCCCTGGGATGGCTTTTTTTGTTTAAATTCGTCTGATGAACATTAGAACGCAGTATAAATTTAAGCAGCTCCTGGTCATAGTCATCGCATGGTGTGTAGTCGGCTTCGTGATCGCTGTATATGACCATCTGGTCCTGCATACCATTAATTCGCTTGGGCCAGCCCCGGATTATTCGTTCTTTTTAGCCGCTGCACTAAGCATAGGCGCGGGTTTAGTTGGCGCGCTGCTGGGTGGCAGTTTTCTTGTCTTCTTTGTAAATGTTAAATATCAGGATAAATCCTATGGTTATACCATCCTGGCGGTTACCTGTTCCTTCATCCTGATCATCCTGATCATCAACCTGGCATTTAAGACCCTGGGTTTACCAGATACAGACCGGTTACTTAAAAGCGGATTGGTCTGGGCTATTGTCGTTGCCATCACACAACTCCTGCTGCAGATCAACAGCAAATTTGGTCCCGGTATTTTTTGGAACATCATCCGTGGAAAGTACAATACACCCAAAGAAGAATTGCGGATCTTCATGTTCCTCGACCTGAATTCCTCTACCACTATTGCCGAGCAGTTGGGAGATAAGAAATATCATGAATTTCTAAAAGATATTTTTACGGATATCACCAATCCAATTCTTGAAAATAAGGGCGAAATCTATCAGTATGTGGGGGACGAGGTCGTGATCGCCTGGAAATACGAAGATGGCATCAAAGAAAGCAAATGCATCCAGTGCTTTTTTGATGTTAAGGCGCAGCTGGAAAAGATGGGCGATAAGTATGTCAAAGAATACGGTTTGATCCCATCCTTCAAGGCAGGTATACATTGTGGTATGGTCGTAGCAGGCGAGATTGGGATCATCAAACGAGACATTACCTATTCGGGAGATGTGTTGAACACCACTTCAAGAATCCAGGAGATGTGCAAACAATTCAATGCGGAAGTCATTGTTTCTGCAGAGCTGGCTGCGCTGCTTCAGCTGATTAAATTTGATAAACATAAATTAGGTTCTATCAAGCTCAGGGGGAAGGAGAAAGAAATGCAGCTGATCGCACTTAGCCCAACAGTATAAACCTAACTCAACCGCCTAATTTAAATCATACCTGGTGCAGGAAATAGTTTTAAGGCACAATGTTTTTGTGCCTTAAAGCATCCTATTAATTATTCACGAGTTTCAAAGCACCGTCACTGTAACGGGCTCCGGTGTTTGGATACCGGGCGGTTAAAGCGGCTATTGCCTCCAGATCGAGGGTTGAAAGGGCAACGTTGACTGCTCCTGCGTTTTCTTCCAGGTATTTACGTTTTTTAGTTCCTGGAATCGGGATGAGGTCATCACCTTGTGCCAGTACCCATGCCAGGGCCAGCTGAGCCGGAGTCACATTTTTGTCTGCCGCGATCTCCGCAAATGCCTTAGCGAACAGCTGGTTGTTTTCGTAATTCTCGCCCTTGTATCTTGGCAGCGTTTTCCGGTAATCGGTGTCGTCCATTTGATCAACATCAAGCGTATTGGTTACCAGGCCTCTGGCCAGTGGTGAGTAAGGAATCAATGAAATGCCAAGCTCCCTTGTTGTTGCCAGGATCTCGCCCTCAACATCCCTTGTTAACAGCGAATATTCACTTTGTAACGCAGCAATGGGGTGTACAGCATGTGCCCTGCGGATCGACGAAGGCGAAGCCTCACTCAAACCAAGGTATCGAACTTTACCTTCCTTTACCAATTCTGCCATTGCGCCTACAGTATCTTCAACCGGTACGTTCGGATCGATCCTGTGCGCATAATAAAGGTCAATAGTGTCAATCTTCAGCCTTTTCAAACTTTGCTCTGCGGCGTATTTTATCCAGGCCGGCGAACCGTCAAAATAAGTTCCAACCGCATTGCTTGTTCCGGCAACGGCATCCTTAAAGCGGAAACCGAATTTGGTGGCAATAAACACCTTGTCCCGGTTGGGCACCAGCACTTTCGAAAGCAGCTCTTCGTTGGCACCGTTTCCATACATATCTGCCGTATCCCAAAAATTGATTCCCAGATCAAGGGCTTTTTGTAGTGTTGCTATGCTTTCAGCATCATCTCCAGGTCCATAAGCGAAGCTCATGCCCATGCAGCCTAAGCCAATTGCCGATAATTGTTCTTCTGTTGTTCCTAATTTTCTGTATTTCATCCTATCGAGTATTAGATGATACAAATTTAGGCAAGATCCTCCGCAGTTAACTTATACGATTCAAACGAAAACTTATAAAATTCAAACCAATTCGTTTCTCACTTCCTTTGGGGTAGAACCCGTCATCCTCTTGAAAAAATTGTTAAAATAAGCTGGGTTATCAAATCCCAGGCTATAGGCAATTTCCGAGATGTTCCAGGCAGTATGTTGCAATAAAGCCCGGGCTTCCTGAATGATCCTTAGGGCAATTTGTTCGGTAGTGGTCTTTCCGGTGGTTTCTTTCACCGCCCGGTTTAAGTGATTGACATGTACGGACAGACTGTTCGCGTAAGCTGCAGCTGTATTTAACTTCAATGCCGCTTCAGGGCTGTCGATTGGAAACTGCCGTTCCAATAGTTCTTTAAATAGCGTGGTAATTCTCGAAGCCGCATTGCTGTGTTTCCGGTAATTCTCCGCAGGGATCATCTTCATCGCCTGGTGGATCAGCAGGTGCAGGTACGTGTGTAACAGGTTGTATTTCTGGTGATAATCGGAACTGATCTCCAGCATCATTTTCTGGAAGATCGAAGAGATCTCCAGTTGTTGCTCCTCATCTACAAAATAAACTGGGTTTCCGCCGATTTTAAAAAGCGGGGATTCCTGGAACACCCCTTGCTGCTGCCCGGGTTGAATAAAAGCTTCTGTAAATAGGCAGAACCAACCATCCTGAACCTCAGAACCCGCTTCCCAGGAATAGGGGATAGTGGGATTGGAGAAAAGCAAAGCAGGGCGGTCGATCTCAATCCATTTATCCGCATAATGTAACGTCCCTGTGCCGATGATCAGGGAGATCTTATAAAAATCGCGGCGACTGTAAGAAGTTATAAACGAGCAGGCGGTCCTGCTATACACATTGATATGGCCTGCCCCGGCATTATTTAGGGGAAGGTTTAGGTGGTTCGCTGCTGGAACCCGGTCGTAAAATTCTTTGACACTTTCCGAATGGTTCATGCGATAAAAGTATAAAAATCAAACGGATTTACCGATACATCTTTTCGTAATATTCGGCGACCATTCTGCCGGATTCAAAGGCTTCGCCCACATCGGCAGCCGCTTGTCGGACCATATTTACCCATTGTTGTTCATCGTTGTAATAGCTATTTAGTACCTGCTGTTCCAAGGTGTTCATCAGGCTGATGTTCTCAAGCCGGTCTTGTTCTTCGTGCGACAAGCCATCGGCTGCGGGCTGAATGAGAAAACAGTTCAGTCCATTCTTGGCGAATTCAGGAACCCATCCATCCGGCAGGGATAGGTTGATGCTGCCATTCATCGCTGCAGTCATGCCACTCGTTCCCGATGCTTCTCTATACATTCTTGGGTTATTCAGCCATACATCAGATCCTCTTTTCAGCAAAGCAGACAATTCCAATTCATATCCTGTTAATACTGCACAGTTCTTCAAGGGCTTTGTTCGGCTGATGATGTCATTGAAAAGATCAATTGCGCCCAGATCCTCAGGATAGGGCTTTCCCGCCCAGATGAATTGGACGGGGAATTGATCATTGCGGATTAACTTCATGAACCTGTCCCAATCCTGCATCACCAGATTGGCTCTTTTATAGCCTGCGAAGCGTCTGGCCCAAACAATTGTCAGTACATCTGGACTAAAAAGCTTTCCGCATTGGTCGGCCACTACCTTGAAAAGATTAGCTTTCATTTGTTTTTTGCGCAGCATGAACTCATCTGACGTCCCCGCAGCAATTGCCCGGGCGATTACCGGATCTTCCCAGTATTTTTTGTTCTGCGCATTGGTAATGGAGGTGATCTCGCAGATTCCACTGTGATGTCCCCACATCTGTTTTGCAACTTCGCCATGTAACGCCGATACACCATTGGCATTTCCGGCAAACTTGAGTGCGCCAAGAGTATAGTTGAAATTCTCGCCATCCATGCCAAGTAGCGACTTTACTTCATGGTCTTGCAAATGGTAAAAGAAAGACATTTCCTTTAATAAACTGTAGCTGTGTTCCTCATTACCAGCCAATTCAGGGGTGTGAGTGGTGAACACCACACGTTTCTTAATTGCATCAAGATCCCGGAGTTTGGCATAAAGGTAAAAGTTGAGCGATACGGAGTGACCTTCATTCATGTGGTAGAAATCGGGTGCCATATCCAACAAGTCCAGCAGCATGGCTCCGCCGGTTCCCAAGATAATGGACTGCGCGATGCGCGTAGTTTCATTCGGGTCGTATAGGCGGTCGGTAATGGTGCAGGAGATATAATCGTTCTCTGGAACGTCTGTGCTCAAGAGAAATAACGGTGCGGATCCAAAGGTTTCCGGCTTCAACAGGTAAACCTTGACGTGTACCGGGGCATTGTGTACCTGAACGGTAAACGTGATACCAGTTTCGTCCAAATAAGAATAACGCTTTTGAGTAAAAGCAGGCGCCATGTTTGCATTTTTGTCCCTGATCTGGTCGTAATAGCCATATTTCCATAATATCCCAATCCCGATCAGGTTCTGTTTCTTTTCATAAGCGCTTCTCAAATGAGAGCCTGCAAGAAATCCCAAACCGCCACTATAAATTTTTAGTGCCTGGTCTACCGCAAACTCCATGGAAAAATAAGCTACAGAAGTGTTGAATTGTTGCGCAGGTTCGTAACCGAATATATCTTGTCTTGATAGCATACCTCAATTTATAAATTTTATACTAATAAAGGATTCACTGATCAATTATATGTTAGTTGGTTATGATGATTTTGTTATTTGGTTATGATGATTATGTTAGTTGGTTATCATGATTATGTTTATTTTTGGTGAAGATGAAGGCTTCGAAACCAACGATTACAATTGCCTATTGCCCGAAATGCGGCTGGCTGCTCCGAGCGGCTTATATGGCACAGGAACTGCTCAGTACTTTTACAGACGAACTTGGAGGCGTGTTATTAGCTCCGGCAGAAGTAGGAGGCGCATATACCATTAGCATTGATGGTGTTGTGGTGTTTGACAGAAAGGAACAGGGAAGGTTCCCGGAGATCAAGGAACTGAAACAGCTGGTTCGGGATGTGGTTAGTCCAGATAAAAGTCTGGGACATTCCGATAAGCAAAACTAAACTTTCCCCGAACCAACTGTAGTTAATCAGCTTTCCTGATAAATTCTGCAAATGATGCCGGTGTCTCTCCATATTCAGCATAACGGGTAATACCTTCCTGCCTGATGATCTTAAGAAAGCTATCGTAGGTGCCATCAGACCGTGCCAGCTTGGGTTGCCTTTTGCACTTTAAATAAAGTACAGGTACGGAAGCCAGGGCAATCCGTCTGCGGATTTCTTCATTGTCAGCCATGCTTAGCGCAGTTTCAAACAAAACAATTGATTCCCTTACAAATTCGTCGGAAAAAAGCGGATTGTCGGCCTTTAAGCCAATGTGCATATGCGTGTCTGCGTTCACCTGACCTTGCAGCAAGTCAAAATAACGCTTTACAATAGCCCCTGATCGTCCATAATATCCATTCATAAAGTCATTGATGATTTCTTTTGTATCACTAGCCGGGTTCCATAATAAGCGTGAGATCAGGTAGGTACGGAGTTCTGCAAATTCACCCCCACGGTCCTGGTAATTGCCTTGCTCCATCACGCCAATTGCCTTGTTTTGTTGAAAGGTCTGCAAATTCGGTTGGAGTACATTGAAGTTTGGGTACGGCAGGAAGTAAGCTTCAAAATTGGTCACATAATCCCAGATGAACAAATGAGGGGCTATGGCCGACCAACCTTTTAGATCTGCCAGGAAAGGTTGATTGTGGACACAGGTAGTTAAGCTATGCGCCACGCAGGCCTCGATAGGACAAAGGCGAACCACCACATTTGGCTCCGGACTAATGTTCCGGGGTGGTTTACGGGTATATCTGTA
>JAPSHM010000014.1 GCA_031179845.1 Pedobacter sp. | reverse complement strand
TTTCATCAGATCTTTCAACAACAGCAACTTCTCGTAAAAATGATTGATGGTCGGCGCATTCGAATTTTTGTATTCTTCTTTAGTCATTTCCAACTGTGGCGCAATTCCTGGATGGTGTAATTACCTGCTGGAACATTACTAATTTTGAATACTCCTGATTTATTAGTGGCATCGCCCATCTTTCTGCCTTTCAACTTCACTGAAATTCCTTCAGCTGGCTTACCCTCAGCGGTAAGCACCTTTCCAGTGATTACTGCAGTTTGTTGAGCGTTTGCGTTTGCAACGAAAAATAGGAATAATAAGGAGAGGCTAAAGGCTTGTAAAGTTTTTTTCATTTCTTAATTTGGATTCATTCTAAAGAACGACAAATCTATGTATCCATGAGATACAATCCAAACTATTTTTAATTATTCTAAATAAAACTTACCTGATGTCTTTTTAGCTTACCTCCGATAAGAACTGCTTGAGGTAGGAAAGCATAAAATCATGTCGTTCTAAGGCGATTCTTTTGCCTTCATCCGTTTTCATCAGATCTTTCAACAACAGCAACTTCTCGTAAAAATGATTGATGGTCGGCGCATTCGAATTTTTGTATTCTTCTTTAGTCATTTCCAACTGTGGCGCAATTTCTGGATCATAAAGCACCCTGTTCTTAAATCCACCATACGTAAACGCCCTGGCAATCCCAATCGCACCAATTGCATCCAGGCGGTCGGCATCCTGAACAACACTGAGCTCCGCAGAATTAAAGGTCACCACACCCAGGTTGGTCTTATAACTTATATTTCTAATGATCTGTAAGACGTGATCAACTACATCCTGTTTTATGTTCAGGGTCTTTAAGAATTCTCCTGCTATCCTTGGGCCAACTTCTTCGTCCCCATTGTTGAATTTAGCATCTGCAATGTCGTGAAGCAGCGCAGCTAGCGCAACAACCAGTTCATCTGCTTTTTCCACTGCATTGATGGCGACCGCATTTTTATATACACGATCGATATGAAACCAGTCATGCCCGGCTTCAGCTCCAGCTAATGTTCGTTTAACGAACAAAATCGTTTGCTCAATGATCGCTTCCATAAATACTTAGGCTATTGGCGCCTTTACAGGTCTTTCATCTATTGGTCGCCTGCTGCCATCATACAATTCGTATTCTAACATGCGGCAATCCAGTTTACCGTTATAAAATTCGATCTTCCGCTCTGCTTTTAACCCAATCTTTTTGGCCAGGTCTGGATTCCCGGTAAAAATATAGCCAAAGTATCCTTTGCAATGCTGCTTCATGAAATCGCCCATGCGTTTATAAGTGGCTTCCAATTTGGAATGTACACCAAGGCGTTCTCCGTATTCAGGATTGAAAACTACTACCCCTTTTCCGGTTTCAGGAACCGGTGTATCGGCGAAATCACATACTTCAAAAGTTATCAGCGTATCTACCCCGGCAGTCTTTGCATTTTTGCGACTGATATCAACAGCATCTTCAGATAGATCGGTTGCTATAATCTGAAGATCTACATTTTTGATCACCTGGTCTTTTAGGATCCTTCTTTCAGCAAAAAATTCCTGTTCATCATAACCCATGATGTGCATAAAACCATAGTTCATCCGAAAAAGGCCTGGTCGGCGATTTGTGGCAATCAATGCCGCCTCAATAGCCAACGTTCCTGATCCGCACATTGGATTTACAAAAGGTGATTTCTGGTCCCATTTGGTACTCATTACCACACTTGCAGCCAAAGCTTCCAGCATCGGTGCTTTACCAGGGATCTTACGGTAACCATGTTTCGCCAGCGTTTCGCCGGAAGTATCTATAAAAACATCTGCCTCACTGTCCTTCCAATATAAATGTACCACTGCTTTATTTGCATCGGAGCCCGAATTCGGGCGAATTCCTTTTTTTTCTTTAATCCGATCAACAATCGCATCCTTTACCTTCAAATTGGCAAAAAGCGGCGTTGTGATGGTCGGGTTGTCCACGTTTGAAGTTACAGAGAAATACCCTGAGAAATCGATCAGATCTTCCCATGGCATATCCACCATTTCGCGGTAAAGTTCGTCAGGATCATTTGCCTTGAAACTCTTCAGACAATACAAAATCTGACTGGCACACCTTAAGTTCAGGTTTAGCTTAATACATTCTGTTAAGGTGATGTTTAGTTCTAACCCTGTAGGAAATTCTCTTTCAATTTCATAACCCAGGTCTTTAACCTCTGCCGACAAAAAAGGGGACAGACGCTTGTTACAGGTTATAATAACCTTACTTTTTGTGTGGAAAACTTGCATAATTATTGTGCGAAGTTATCAATAAAAATATAGAGATTTGAACTTCGTAGTTGAATAAAAGAGTATTTGTTATGGAAATAAAAGGAAAAGTGCATGAAATCGGTGCATTACAGCAGGTGAGTGAGACATTTAAAAAGAGAGACCTGATCATAGAATATGCAGAAAACCCGACCTATCCTGAATATATCAGGTTTGAGGCTTTACAAGATAAAACATCTTTATTTGACAGTTTGAAACCAGGCGATGATGTTGAAGTTTCATTCAACTTACGTGGTCGTCCCTGGACTGATAAAGCCGGAAAGACGTCTTATTTTAACAGTTTAGTAGTATGGCGTATCAATGCGCTAAGCAATAGCGCAGCTAGCGCTTCTACACCAGCATATGCACCGCCAGCTGATTTAAACAGCGCACCAGGCGAGGAAGATGATCTTCCATTCTAAGAGCTTTTTTAAATAAGCAAATTTACCAGAATGCCGGAAGCAATTTCCGGCATTTTTTTTGCCTTCGAAATATCTGATCGAAAAATTAGCTTATAAAAATTTATCTTGTAAATTGCTCTCCGAGCAAGCACCCGACTTGCCCTAAAAATTTTTAAAAATGAAGTTAAGTATTTTGGTATTAATCGCTGCTTTTGCAGTAGGACTTTCAATAGCTCTGGTCAATTTCTATTTTCAGCAGAGCTGGTATTTTATGCTGGTGTCTTTTGTAGTTACCTTCATCACCAGTTTTATCGTTTTCTATTACCTCCTGGAAAAATACATTTATTCGAAAATCGTATTGATCTATAAAATGATCCATAATTTGAAACTGGGTAAAGACTTAAAAGATGCCTTAGGCGAATATGTAAGCTCCGACCCAATAAACGATGTTGAGCAAGAAGTAAAGGAATGGGCCGGAGCCAAAAAAAGAGAGATTGAAATCTTAAAGAAACAGGAACAATTCAGAAGAGAGTTCCTTTCCAATGTCTCTCATGAATTCAAAACGCCACTTTTCGCTATTCAAGGGTATATAGAAACCCTGCAGGATTGCTTGATCGATGATCCTGAGATGGCCGCTAAATTTTTGGACAAAGCGGAAAAAAATGTGGAGCGCTTAAGCTATCTCATTACAGATCTTGATTCAATCTCTAAGTTGGAAACTGGCGAGATCCCAATCAATTATGAAAGGTTCGACTTTGTACCCCTTGCCAGAGAGGTAATGGAAGGCCTGGAGGATACCGCCCGCAAGAAAAACATTACCCTATCCTTCAAAGATAAATATACCCATCCTGCATACATAAGAGCAGATCGGGAAAAGATCAGACAAGTGCTGATCAACTTGATCCACAACTCTGTTAAATACGGTAAGGAGGGTGGTTCGACTGCAGTTAAGATTTTTGAACTGCATGACCAATACTTAATTGAGGTTACAGATGATGGAATTGGAATAGATCAAAAACATTTGGCCCGATTGTTTGAACGATTTTACCGGATAGATTCACACAGGTCGAGAGAAGAAGGCGGAACAGGATTAGGCCTTGCCATCGTAAAACACATTCTGGAAGCACATGAGCAAATCATTTCGGTGAGAAGCACCCTGCAAATAGGGACAACCTTTGCATTTACACTTGAAAAAATTGGCTAACAATCTGATCTATTGTAAAAATACCTTAACACTTAACATTAAGTTAACATTACTCTCATACTTTTGCAGGATATTTTAAAATCACCATGAACAGCATTTTTAAGTTCTTTACCCCGAGAGACAAAAAATTCCAGCCATTATTCGAACAAGCTGGAAGCAATGTATTGAAGATTTCCCAGGCATTATTGCTAGCACTAAGTGCAGCAGATCTGGAGAAAAGAAAAGAATACATCAAGGAGGTAGAACGTCTGGAACATGTTGGAGACGACATTACCCATTCAATTTTTCTGGAGTTAAGTAAAAACTTCATCACACCATTCGACCGTGAAGATATTCACGCGCTCGCTAGTGCTGTAGATGATATTGCAGATTTTATCCACGCTTCTGCGAGTAACATTGAATTGTATAACATCACTAACATCGGAGATGCAATGATTAAACTTGCTGAACTCTTAGTGGAAATGTGTACAGATCTTGAAAAAGCGATTAAAGAGCTAAGAAGCTTCAAAAATATCCGCGTTATCGCAGACGCCTGCGTACGTATCAATAGCGGAGAAAATCAGGCCGATTACGTTTGTAATCTTGCCATTGCCCGGTTATTTGAATTCGAGACCAATGCCATTGAATTGATCAAGCAAAAAGAAGTTCTTCAGACGCTTGAACTGGCTACAGACAAATGTGAAGATGCAGCAAACGTGCTGGAATCTATTTTGGTAAAGAATGCTTAAACCTTTAAAAAAATGGTAACTACCTTATTGGTTGTTGTAATCGTCCTGGCGATTGCCTTCGATTATATTAACGGCTTCCACGATGCTGCGAACTCTATTGCAACCATCGTATCCACAAAAGTACTATCTCCATTTCAGGCAGTGTTATGGGCTGCAATATTTAACTTTGCGGCATACTTCTATTTCACTGACCACAAAGTTGCCAATACCATTGCAAAAACTGTGGTAGAGAACTTCATCACGCTGGAAGTTATTTTAGCAGGACTGATTGCGGCCATCAGCTGGAACTTATTTACCTGGTGGTTCGGAATCCCTTCCAGTTCTTCACATACCCTAATCGGCGGATTCGCTGGAGCTGGCATGGCGAAAGCTGCATCCTTAGGAGAAGGCATAATGTCTGCTATCAATCTTGCCCCGATCTTAAAGGTCGTTGCATTTATTGTACTCGCACCGGTAATAGGTATGGCGATATCGGTCATCATTTCGATTATCATCTTACACATTTCAAAAAACGCTCGCCCATCTGTGGCAGAGAAATGGTTCAAACGTCTCCAACTTGTCTCTTCAGCAGCGCTGAGTTTTACGCATGGAGGAAATGATGCCCAAAAAGTAATGGGAATTATTTATGTCGCTATGGTTGCTGCGAACGTGCTGAATACAGGTGATGCAATGCCTGAATGGATTCCAATCTCCTGTTACGCAGCTATAGCTTTAGGCACAATGAGCGGTGGATGGAAAATTGTAAAGACCATGGGCTCAAAGATCACCAAGGTAAATGCGTTTGAAGGCGTTGCAGCAGAATCTGCTGGTGCTGTGACCTTAGGAATTACAGAACATTTCGGTATTCCAGTGTCGACCACGCATACCATCACCGGATCTATTGTTGGTGTTGGTCTGTTAAAAAGGGTTTCCGCAGTACGCTGGGGTGTTACGGTAAGTTTATTATGGGCATGGGTATTAACCATTCCTGTTTCAGCAACCCTTGCAGCTATTGTGTTCACAGTGATTCACCTGTTCTTTTAGTCGGCTACAAGACATTTCTACGATAATAAAAAGCCCCGGTTGAAAATCAACCGGGGCTTTTACTTAAAAATCTATTTTGTAGGTTACCCTGCGCTCTGGGGTTTGTGGTTTTTCCCATTTAGGCCCTTTGGAGATCAACCTGATGGCTTCCTGTTCGTACCTATCCTGAGTATCATTTACAATTTTGATGTCCGACGGCCTTCCTTCCTGATCAATCTTGAAGTTCAATTCAACAGTATGGCCAGTTTTTGGTTCCATCGCAAATGCATTGTTGATCCTGATGTATTCGAAAAATTCATCCCAGCCACCAATTGGTACAGCTGCGATTACAGCAACTTTCCCGGCAGCGGCAATGCCCATCCGATTGCTATCAGCAGCTTGTACAATTGCCCTGCTTGTCGCGTCATTAACAGCTACCGCTTCGTTTTGCAGCGCATCCTCTGGTGTAGCGCGTTGTCCACTATCTTTCATCATTCTACTATTCATGATAACCAAAGGCACAGCGACTTTAACCGTTGAATTCCCAATTGGGGATGGCTTCTTTTTTGCTCTTGTCGCGTACGTATTGATTTTAGCCGCTTTTAAAGCTTTATCAATTTCCTGATCGTGATCCGCAGTGGTTTTAGCCAATACAGGTTCAGCCGGGGATTTAACCGGAGAATCCTCATTAGTAACAGGGACATTAGGGGCAATAGTTACTTCAATTTTTTTGCCTTTGCCTGCTAATTCTTTTTGATGCTGATCATGACGCATCCAAAACATGATGCTTACCGCAATAAATAGAACCGCAGCAGCCGAAGCAGTACTTAAACGCTGCCAGGTGAACACCGACACTTTCTTATCAGTTTCATGAGCAGCAATACGCTTATGCAATTGCTTTTGAAGAAGGGAAATGGACTCCAGTGAACGTTTTGGCGACTGGCTCAAGCCATGCAAAGCTTCAGCTACGAAAGGATCTTCCAATGCCTCACGCTCCACCTTGTTCATCGTCTTAGCATCAAGCTTACCGTCTAAATAAGCCTCTAAAACTTCCATATCTAACCAGTCTTTATTCACTGCTGTTTTTTTCTATACAATTTTTTAGATTTCGTTTTCCGTTCTGAATGTAACTTTTCACTTTAATCAACTCATATCCTGTAATATCGGCCACTTCTTTATAACACTTTTCCTGAAGATAAAACAAGTCAACACTTATTCGCTGCTCCTCAGGAAGTGTTTCCATGCATTTTTCCATGACCGATAGTTGTTGCTCCTTTGTATCATCGATATCAAGATGCACAAAATCCGTGTTTTCCACAAAAGTATCATCAATGGAAACGGTCGTTTGTTTTGACTGTTTGCGTAGTGCCATCAGACAATGGTTTCGGGTTAACACATGCAACCAGCTCTTGAAATTCTGCACCTGATGAACCCTAAGCTTCACCACCAGCTCTTCAAAAATTTGCATTACCGCATCCTTACATTGCTCCTCGTCTTTAAGATAATTCAAACAAACACCAAAAACCAGGTGCATGTATTTGTTATAAAGCGTACCCAATACATCCAGGTTGCCACTATGCTTATAGTTTGCAATCAGAGTAGCATCATCTTGCTCCTGTATCCTGGAATTATTTCTGATGAATTTCAAGGGGCGTTTTAAACTTAATTTATTCAAGTATAGAAATATTTTCTGACATCACCTTCCAAATTTCTTATTCTGGTGAGATCAGCCAGATTACTGGCAGCAGAATTGCTACCTTCGGTTAAAAAATAATCTCAGACTAAAATGAATCGAAGAAATCTTGTTTCCACCTCCCTTGTTCTATGTTTTTTAATGATCACTTCAACCGCCCAGGCGCAGTTCAACCTTGGGGATGTCTTTAAGCAAATTTTAGGCGGAGGAACAACCACAGGAACCCCAAGCACCCTGGAGATTGCATCTGGAATCAAAGAAGCTTTAGAGATCGGCACTTCACGTGGGGCCGACCAACTTTCCGCAAAAGACGGTTTCATGGGCAATTTAGCGGTGAAGATCTTGTTTCCTCAGGAAGCACAAAAAGTAGAGAAGACCTTGCGCTCTCTTGGCATGGGTAAACTGGCAGATAACGTGATCTTAAGTTTGAACCGTGCAGCAGAAGATGCGGCTAAAGAAGCCAAACCAATCTTTATATCCGCCATCAAACAGATGACGATCACTGATGCGACCAATATCCTGCTTGGAAATAAGGATGCGGCAACGAATTATTTTAAGAGAGTAACCACGGCACAATTGATGCAGAAGTTTAAACCGGTTATCAATACCAGTCTGGCTAAAGTCGGCGCAACGAAACATTGGTCAACTGCGGCCAATCAATATAATAGACTACCAATGGTCAAATCAGTGAATACAGACCTGTCGGATTATGTCGCACAAAAAGCAATTGATGGGATGTTCATCCAGGTAGCACAGGAGGAACTTAAGATCAGGGATAACCTTGGTTCGAGGTCTACATCGCTCTTACAAAAAGTGTTCGGTTATGCAGACAAGAACAAATAATTCTGTAGAGATTCTTTCTCATCGTGTAAAATAAACATTAAGGTTAAGTTATGATTTAGTCGGATAAACGTCTCAACTTTGAAGCGATTTCGATATCTGTTGGAAAATGATATATTTGTTGTTAATCATTTCATCAAAATTAAAATTATGGCAAGGAAGGGGGACAAAACCACCATCATCTTTGTAAGCAAAAATCAAAGCTCTAATAAACCCATTCAGGTTTCTAGTACCTTCGTACAACATTGGAAAAAATACGTTCTCTTACTCTGTGGCTGTTTTATTTCCTTATTAGGAGTTGTATTCTACCTTGCTTATACAAACGCACTGGCTTTATCATCTAACGACCAGCTTGCTAAAGAACTTCAGAAAAGCAAAAATCAAATTAGCGTTCCAGATACCTTAGCGATTAAGCAATATTATCAATCAATTGATAAAAAGCTGGCAGTTATCAACAAATATTTGAAAGCGCGGGGAGTAAAAAGTCCTTCCTTGAACGAGGGCGGCGAAAAAAATACGGACCTCTTGTCGGTTCAGGAAATCAGCCAGTTCTATAACAGTTATCTGGATAAAATGGTTGGCCAGGTGGCTTATACACCGATTGGTTACCCGCACTTTGGCGTGATCACCTCCGGTTTTGGGCACCGGGAAAATCCTTTTTCAGGTGGTGGCATTGAAACCCATAAAGGACTCGATTTCAGAGGCCGCCATGGCGAGATTGTAAAAAGCACAGCAAGTGGAAAGGTTGTATTTGCCGGTCGCCGGGGCGGTTACGGGAAATGTGTCGTCATTAACCATGGAAATGGTTTTGAAACTTATTACGGCCACCTTTCCCGAATTTTGATCAAGCCCGGCCAAACGGTAAGTGCAGGTGAAGAAATTGGGAAGATCGGTTCAACCGGAAGATCTACCGGACCGCACTTACATTATGAAATACATAGGAACGGAAATCTAATTAATCCAAAATCTTTTTTAACGCTCGAGTAAATGTTTAAGAAAAACAAACAGATTCAAATTACAGACATCAGCCAACAGGAAATCACGACCATCATTGGTGAAGGTTTTACACTGACAGGTGAACTTTCCGGAAATTCGGTGGTCAGAATTGATGGCAAAGTAACTGGCAACATCAACGTTGATAGTGGGATTATCCTGGGTGAAAAAGGGTTAATAATTGGTGACATTCAAACCTCCTCTGCTGTTATTTACGGAACGGTGAACGGAAACGTGAAAGTTAGTCAGCTTGAAATAAAAAAGACCGGAAAAGTCAATGGAGACATCAAGACCGAAACCCTCGAAATTGAATTTGGCGCACAATACAATGGCAAACTAGAAATGAACCAGTTGATTCAAAATGAAGAGAATACGATCTGAATTTCACAATCCTGATTAAAAAGACTACTTTTATGCTGTAAAATACTAACAACACAAAAGTATATTGGATTTCAAAGAATTTAATTTTAACCCCGAACTATTAGAAGGGTTATTAGCAATGGGGTTCCGCAATGCAACCCCTATCCAGACGGAGGCTATTCCACTTATTTTAGATAAGAAAGATTTAATTGCCTGCGCACAGACTGGAACGGGCAAAACGGGCGCATATCTCTTACCGATCATGAACATGATTGCTGGCACAGCAAATCGTCATAATAACACACTCATACTTGCCCCTACCAGGGAACTTGCCCAGCAGATCGACTTGCAGGTAGAAGCCCTGTCTTACTTTACCAACATCAGTTCATTGACTGTTTATGGTGGAGGTGATGGCATTGCTTATGAACAGCAGAAGCGTTCGATGCGTGAAGGTGTAGACATCATCATTGCTACGCCCGGCAGGTTAATCTCCCATCTTTCATCAGGTCTTTTAAAACTTGATCAACTTCAACACCTGGTGTTGGATGAAGCGGACAGAATGCTGGATATGGGTTTTTATGATGACATCATGAAGATCGTAAGTTATCTGCCACAAGTGAGACAGACGGTGATGTTCTCGGCAACTATGCCTCCAAAGATCCGGAAATTAGCTGCGACACTATTGAATGCGCCTGAACAGATCAGTTTGGCAATCTCTAAACCGGCTGAAGGAATTTCTCAGCAAGTATATATGGTTCATGATGCTCAAAAGGTTCCTTTATTAAGCGGTCTGTTGAAAACAGACGTCTATAAAAGTATCATCGTCTTTGCATCAACCAAAGAGAAAGTGAAAAACCTTGGAAAAGTATTCAGAAACCTGGGACTTAAAGCTGAAGCGTTTCACTCCGACCTTGGCCAAAATGAAAGGGAAAGCATTTTACTAAAATTTAAAAACAAACAGTTGCCAATATTAATTGGTACCGATGTGTTAAGTAGAGGTATTGATGTTGAAGGCATAGATCTGGTTGTAAACTTCGATGTGCCACATGATGCAGAAGATTACGTGCACCGTATTGGCCGTACTGCAAGAGCCGCAACTAAAGGCACTGCCATTACGCTCGTTAATCAAAAAGACAAGCGAAAACTCGCCAGCATAGAGAAGTTGATCGAAAAAGAGGTAGAAAGAATTCCTTTACCAGAACATCTTGCTGATATTCCTGTGGAGACAGCAAGCAGCCCTTCGTCGCATTCCAGACCGAAACCTGGAGACGCCAACAAACCAAAGCGCAAGTTCTGGAAGAAAAAACCGGGCAAACCAGCCGGCGTATAAGTTCAAAGAGAGGTAACTAAGCAAGGGGTAAATCAATTTTTGTATATTTACCCTTATGCAGAACCTTCCCCCCTTAGCCGAACGTATGCGTCCACAAAATCTGGACGAATATGTCGGGCAGCAGCATCTGGTAGGGCCTGACGCTGTATTAAGAAAGGCAATTCAAAGTGGGCAATTGCCCTCCATGATCTTTTGGGGGCCACCGGGTGTCGGTAAAACGACATTGGCCTACATAATTTCGAAGACCTTAGATCGCCCATTTTTCAATTTGAGTGCCATCAATTCTGGTGTGAAGGATATCAGGGAAGTTATTGATCGGGCAGCCTTACTGAAAGAAGGTTTCCTTGGCTTGCCCATCTTGTTTATTGATGAGATCCATAGATTTAGCAAATCGCAACAGGATAGTCTGCTTGGAGCAGTTGAACGGGGATTGGTAACTTTAATCGGCGCCACAACGGAAAATCCATCATTTGAAGTCATCTCCGCTCTTTTATCCCGTTGCCAGGTTTACATCTTGTCGGCATTGAACGAAGAGGAACTGTCAGGCCTACTCGAAACGGCGATCAAGCGGGACGTTCTATTAAAAGAAAAGAAGATAACGATAAAAGAGCACGAAGCCTTGATCCGTTTGTCCGGAGGAGATGCAAGAAAAATGCTTAACGTACTGGAAATTGCTGTAAATGGCATAGGTGGCGACAAGATTGTACTTACAAATGAAAACGTTCTGGCCCACGCGCAACAGAATCTTGCGCTTTATGACAAGGCCGGTGAGCAGCATTACGATATCATTTCTGCATTTATAAAATCAATACGGGGAAGCGACCCCAATGCTGCGGTCTACTGGCTTGCCAGAATGATTGAAGGAGGAGAAGATCCATTGTTCATTGCCCGCAGACTGCTGATCCTTGCTTCCGAAGATATTGGCAATGCAAATCCAAACGCATTGTTACTGGCAAACAATTGCTTCCAGGCGGTGAATGTAATTGGATTCCCTGAAGCAAGAATCATACTTTCCCAGGCAGTAACCTATATGGCCTCATCTGCCAAGAGCAATGCAGCCTATGAGGCGATAAATAGCGCCCAGGCCCTGGTTAAGCAAACAGGAAATTTACCTGTCCCCTTACATATCCGAAACGCACCGACCAAACTGATGAAAAATATTGGTTACGGTAAAGACTATAAATATGCGCATGGTTATGAAGGCAATTTCGCCGAACAGGAATATTTACCTGAGCAACTGGCTGGGACAAAATTGTATGATCCCGGAAATAATCCAGCTGAAGAGAAATTGAGGGAACAGTTGAAGAGAAATTGGAAAAATAAATACAACTATTAGAATGATTAACGTTTTCCTAAATCATCAGTGGAAGGCCTTTTGGCGATCGAGAAATAAAGGTGCAAGTATTGCTGCTCAGGTATTTTTAGGAATTGCCATACTTTATCTGCTTGTTCTGGCGCTTGCGGTAGGTTTTGGCATGGAGCTCCTCATTGGAAAGGTCTTGCCCGAAAAAGACGTGTTTTACGTTTTCAACGGAATCATCTTATATTATTTTGCTGTCGACTTCCTAATGCGCCTGCAATTACAGGAATTACCCACGTTGAGCATTGTTCCCTATCTCCACCTAAACATACCAAAGCAAAAGATCGTTAGCTATTTGAACATAAGATGTTTATTTAGTGTTTTTAACCTGTTGCCGCTCATCATATTTATACCCTTCTGCAGTACTGCAATTGCTGATGTATATGGCCCATTGGTGTCTACCATGTACATCCTAGCTATTGTTTCGCTCTGTATCTTCAACAATTATACCGCAATGTATACCAAACGGCTCACTACGATTAGCGTAAAAGCCATTTTCCTGGTAGTGATTATAATTGTGTGTATCGCGCTGCTCGAATACTATAGTATCCTTTCAATTACAGCCCTGTCTAACCGTATTTTTAGCCTCATTGACAACTATCCACTATTGGGTTTTGCTTTCCTTGTTGCGGCCATAGCGATGTTTCGTCTGAACTCTATCTATCTCCGGCAGAACATGTACACAGAAGAGCTCGAATCGGCACCGGTCAAAAGAACAAGTACAGACTATCCTTTCCTCGATAGATTTGGTGCTGTAGGCGTTTTTCTGGCTCTGGAGTTGAAACTGATACTAAGACATAAAAGATCCCGCTCAGCCATTGTAATGAGTTTATTTTTTATGTTGTATGGTTTTCTTTTTTATAAGCAGGAACTGCTGGCCAGGGATGAAATTCACATGATGATCTTTGCAGCAATATTTATGACAGGCAGCACGATCAGCATTTATGGGCAGTTTATGTTCGGATGGCAAGGAGCCTATTTTGACGGTCTATTAGCCAATCCAATGAACCTCAAAGATTTTATAAAAGCCAAGTTTCTGCTATTTACATGCTCGGCCACCATTGTAACGCTTGCAATCAGTCTTTATGGATTTATAAGCTGGAAAATCCTGGCCATTCAAATTGCAGCTTACCTTTACAATATAGGTTTGGGAAGTGTCATTGTGCTATATTTTGCAACCCGTAATACGAAAGCGGTCGACTTAAGTAAAGGCGCTACCTTCAATTATCAAGGCGTAAGTGCCACACAGTTTATATTGCTGATCCCTTACTTACTCATCCCCTATATATTCTATTTGCCGTTTGCAATAACGGGGAATCCTTACCGGGGGGTCGCCTGTTTGGCATTGGCAGGACTAATCGGCCTGGTTGCACGTGGCTATTTCGTTTCGTTTATTACGAACGAATTGTATAAAAAGAGATATAAACTTGCTGAAGGATATAGAGAGCGTTAGCCTATTTTTAGAGGCGTAATCAAGTGTCTGACGGCATGTGAAAATTTAAGTGAACGGAAAAAATTAATTAACAAGCTTTTCAACCCCTCAGGATATGATCCTAGAAATTAAAGATTTAAAAAAAAACTACGCCGGGAAAACGGTGGTAGATATAAGCCATCTGGAAATCAATGCCGGAGAAACGATAGGGTTGGTCGGCAACAACGGTGCAGGAAAAACAACGCTCTTCAGAATGTTACTCGATCTAATACGACCGGATCACGGCCAGGTCCTGTCAAAGGAGAAAAACGTTGCTGGTAGTGACAAATGGAAGAGTTATACCGCTTCGTATTTAGACGATGGTTTTCTAATTGATTACCTCACCGCAGAAGAATATTTTTCATTTATCGGTAGCCTACATAATTTCAGCTCCGAATATATAACCAGCCATTTAGTGAAATTTGAGGAGTTTTTTAACAGTGAAATCCTTGATAAAGGAAAATATATCCGCGATTTCTCAAAAGGCAATCAAACTAAGATAGGCATCGCAGCAGCGTTATTGCAAAATCCCGAAATGTTGATCTTAGACGAACCTTTCGCCAATCTTGACCCTACCACCCAAATCAGGCTGAAAACGTTGATTAAGTCATTGAAAGAAAATAACACAGTGACTACAATAATATCCAGTCACGATTTGAATCACGTTACAGACGTTTGCGACAGGATCATCCTATTGGAAAAAGGATTGATCATCAAAGACCTCAACAAAGACGAAAATACGCTCAACGAATTGGAAACCTACTTTTCTGATAAAACAATTGTCTAGTTTTATGGTCATACTAACGATAGATGTTTAACGTTATAATCTCCAACAGGCTTATTTTGTCTACTTCACAAAATTTAACCTGAAACAATAAAACTTGGCATTAGGTTTGATTTAACAACTTTATAAAACAAACCATATTATTATGATGACTTCAAAATTTAGGTTAGCAACTTTCAGTATTGCCTTAGCAATTGGCTCAATGGCACTACAAGGATGCGATAGCTTGACAAAAACACAAAAAGGTGCAGGTATAGGTGCTGCAGCTGGTGGTGTTCTTGGTGCAATTATTGGAAAAAAAGCAGGTAACACTGCAGTAGGTGCTATCATTGGTGCTGCCGTGGGTGGTACTGCAGGCGGTTTCATTGGAAAAAGAATGGACAAACAAGCTGCCGAAATACAAAATGCTATTCCTAACGCCGAAGTGATTCGTGAAGGAGAAGGAATCATTGTGAAGTTTGACAGTGGTATCTTATTTGGATTTGACAAAGCTGACCTTACAGCTCAGGCTAAAACAAATGTTAAAGCTTTAGCTGGTTCATTGAATGAATATCCAGGTACAGACATTAAAATCATTGGTCATACCGATAATAAAGGAAGCGAAACTTATAACATGGGTTTATCTGAAAGAAGAGCAGCGGCGGTTAAAGCTTATGCAGTTTCTCAAGGCGTTCCATCATCTCGTTTAATTACCGTTGGAAAAGGTTTCTCAGAGCCAATTGAGGATAACTCAACTGAAGCTGGAAGAGCTGCAAACCGTAGGGTAGAAGTTGTGATCGTAGCCAATGAGCAATTGAAAAAAGAAGCTCAACAACAAGGAAAATAACATTAGGATATTTACATCCACCTATAGAAGCAAAAACCCGTTGTACAATGTACTTCGGGTTTTTTGCATTTAATATGTTCCGTATATGTCTTCAAAATAGTGAATTGCCAACGACTTAAGCAGCAATTCCTGCTCCATCATGGCAAAAGAAGGAACAGGCTTAACCAATTTCCAATGTGGCCATCCGTCCTGATCCAGACCCTCCAATTCATAGAACCCCATTTCACTGAGTAAACGGCAGGTAGCAATGTGCATCAACTCTTCTTTCTGTCGCTTACTGTACTTACCAGGTCCTTTACCCAGTTCCTGAACGCCAATTAAAAAGAGAATTACCTTCAGATCCGGAATGTCTGAATCAAACTCCTGGGCTATTTTCTGTTGCAAAATCTTCCATTTTGCATGTGTTTCTGCAGGCTTCATAATACAAAGATACAATTAGCACGGCAGCTTTATGATAATAAATAAACGGCAATTGAATCCTAATTGCTAATTTTAACCTTATGGAAAAAGCAATAGTAACGGGATTATTAGCCTTTGGTATGTCAGGAAAAGTGTTTCATGCACCATTCATCGATGCACACCCAGGCTTCAGGTTTCATTCAGTATTGGAACGCAATGAGAAGAAAGCAGCAGCAGAATATCCGGATGTAAAAAGTTATGATACGTTTGAAGAGCTGATTGCGAATCCGGAAATTGAACTTGTTATCGTAAATACACCAAACTTTTCCCATGCCGACTACACACGCCGGTGCCTTGAAGCAGGAAAGCACGTTTTGGTCGAGAAACCTTTTACGGCAACATCGGCTGAGGCAAAAGAACTGTTCGACCTTGCGAGAACTGTAGGAAAGAAGATCTTTGTGTACCACAACCGAAGATGGGACAGTGATTGTACATCCATCCAGAAAGTAGTAGAAAGTGGTGAATTGGGCGGGATCAATGAGGTTCATTACCGGTATGACCGCTATAGAAAAGCGATTGGACCCAAAACATTCAAAGAAGAACCACAGGCTGCCAGTGGCTTGTTATATGACCTTGGACCGCATTTGTTGGATCAGGCCATTAGCTTATTTGGTAAGCCAACATCTTTCTACAAGGTCCTTGGCAAGCACCGGGAGCATACTAAAGTGGACGACTACTTCATGATACATTTAAGTTATCCAAATGACCTGAATGTGTTCCTGACGTCCGGCCTCCTGGTTGCAGATCCACAAAAAGCATTTGTTCTGCATGGTTCTGCCGGATCATATGTAAAAGGCCGTTCGGATGTACAGGAAGCTCAGTTATTGAAGGGCATGAAACTTGACCATCCTGAATATGGAATTGAATTACCGGAAAGTAAAGGCCGTTTGACCGTTATAGATGACGATGGGAACCCTCACGTAACTTATATCGATTCCGAAAATGGAAACTATCTGGGTTTATTTGAAGCCGTTTATCAATCCGTTGTAAACGACATTCCATACCCGGTTACCGAAGAACAAATTATTGCCCAACTGGAAATCCTCGAAGCATAACTATGGAAACCATCCTGTTTGTACTATTACCAGTCCTTGTGATCGTACTTTATTTTGTGCTACGCAAAAAAGACGCTAAGCCTAAGTTACCATTGACAACCGAAGAACGGGATCTACTGCTAAAACATGTTCATTTTTACCAGATGCTAAATGCAGCGGACCGTTTGAAATTTGAACATAAACTTGCAGAGTTTTTGATCGGAATAAGAATAGAGGGCGTGGGTGTTACAGTGGATGCACTGGACAGGATGTTAATTGCATCGAGTGCTGTTATTCCCATTTTTGGATTTGAGAACTGGCACTACAAAAATCTGAGCAGTATTCTCCTGTATCCTGATACCTTCAATAAAGATTTCCAGTTTGAAGGGGACGAAAGAAAAATTCTTGGCATGGTGGGCGATGGCTATATGAACGGTCAGATGATCTTATCGCGATCAGCCCTATTGCTGGGCTTTTCCAATGTTACCGATAAAGAGAATACCGCAATCCATGAATTTGTCCATTTACTGGATAAATCCGATGGGGCAACAGATGGGATTCCAGATCACCTGATGAAACATGAATATACCAAACCCTGGTTAAAGATGATCCACCAGGAAATGCGTCAGATAGAACAAGGCAAGTCTGATATTAATCCTTATGCACTTACCAACGAAGCGGAGTTCTTTGCCGTGGTTTCAGAATATTTCTTTGAAAAGCCAGATCAATTGAACGCAAAACACCCTGAATTGTATAGCATCTTATCAGAAACATTTCTACAAGACCCTGCACGTAAATAGCCTACAGACTGCCCAATAAGGCTACTGCAAATTCGGTAGGGATCTCGATGTGAGGAATATGGCCGCAGCCGTCGAACTCGATCAGTTTAGCACCCGGGATCTTTGCCGCAGTTTGTTTCCCAAGCAACCTATATCTTCCGTATAAGGCCTGCTGATCTGGACTTAGTAAGCCCTTTCCTACGATGGTCTTATCTTCCTTACCTATGAACAAAACTGTCGGAACCCTGATGTTGATAAACTCATGTACCACCGGCTGTTCGTAGATCATTGAAAAGGTCATGGCCGCAACTTTTGCCCACCTTGGAAAATCCGCGCTGTTGGTTACTCCGCCGGCAATTTCTACCAGCTGGTCGTACTCCGGCTTCCATACTGTGAAATAGGAGCTCTGATAATATTTTTTAGTGCTTTCTGCTGTTGCCTTCAACTCAGTCGCATATTGCTTTTCAGTGGAAACATATGGAACGAATTTCCGGTAATCTTCAAGGCCGATCGGATTTTCGAGCAGCAGCTTCTCCGTTTGTTCCGGATACATCAAAGCAAACCGTGTAGCCAGCATTCCACCCATAGAATGTCCAAGAATATTTGCCTTCTGAATTCCCAGGACCTCCAGCAAAGCCTTATTCCATGCAGCCATTTGATGGAAGCTATAGTGAATGAAAGGCTTGGATGATTTACCAAAGCCAATCTGATCTGGAACCACAACCCTAAATCCTCTGCTCGTCAACGCCTTAATCACTCCAGACCAATAATATCCACCGAAGTTCTTACCATGAAATAACATCACCGTTCTGCCATTAGCCATTTGTGTTGGCGCGATATCCATATAGGCCATCCGCAGGTCCTGGCCTTCTACTGAAATGGGGAAGTATTTTACCGGGTAAGCGTACGGAACGTTTTCCAGGGTAATAGATAGCGTATCAGGAATTTGGGCTAGTGCCGGAACGATCGGGGCACAAAAGATCAGGAAGGATAACGAAATTCTTTTAAACATAGGACGTATATGGATCAGCAATAAAAAAAACGAGAGCGCCTAAACTTACACATAATTTATTTTTTGAGGCAAATTTTATGCAACTATAAAAAGGGCACGCTCATTCCAAAAGTAATATTGCGACCTGGATTGTAAATTCCGGCAGACTTATACCGGCTTAAATGGTTATAGTACACTTTATTCAAAAGATTTTGCCCCGTGATCCAAACATTAAACAGGCCTCTTTTGGTGGAAATACTGGTTCCAATACCGGCATCCAATAATGTATATCCACTAGTTTGAGTTTCAAAACTATCGAACCTGGCCTGCTTGAACGTATTCGTTACACCAACCCTTACATAGGTATCTGCCAATCCTTTTATACTGGGTTCAAACCTGATCTCATTGTTGAGGGTTGCGGCAGGGATAAATGGCAAAGGCGCATCTGTAGCCCTGTTCAAACCTCTGGTATAAGAGAATGAGTTTTCAAAATGCAAAGATTTTATTGGATGGAAGTCCACGGCAGCCTCGCCGCCAAACAGATCAGCTTTTGTTTGCACATAGCGATAAACCGGTAAGAGTTCTGAGCTGCCTTCTTCATCTTCATAAGGGATCGTTTCTTCGTTGAAGTTTCCCGGATAGATATAGTTGAAGATCCTGTTGGCATAGGCATTCAATCCAAAAGTAATGCTTTCAGCGGTATACTCTAAACCAAGATCGAATTGTAAACTCGTTTCCTGCTTCAGGTTAGCATTGCCAATTTCATACCTAAAGGTACCTTCATGCTTACCATTCGCACCTAATTCCGCAATGTTTGGTGCCCGGAAGCCGGAACCTGCATTCCCTTTCAAGACCAGGTCCTTTGCCACTTCAAAAGCAAAACCCAATGAACCGGAAAGGTTAGAAAAGTCATTGTTGAAGCCCGTAAATACCTGCGTGCCCTCAAAATTTAAATCTTTCCCATTGATTCGCTTATAATCATAGCGTAAACCAGCATTCACTGCACCTTTCTCAAAACTCCGCTTCAGGTAAACAAACGCCCCAATGTTATGACTATCATAATCTGGGATTAGAAATTCTTCTCCCCTGTTCACATTATCCTGGTACATCCCCTGGATCCCTATTGCCGGCTGCCAGTTGCCCAGGTCGGAGAAGTTATACTTAACATCATACGTATAGGATTTTAAGCTGAGGTCTAAACCTGGTTCTGCCAAACTTTCTTCAAACTCTTTTCTTAGGTTGCTTTGAAATGCAAAAACTGTTTTTAGTTGCCCCTTGCCCAAAATAACATTGCTATTCAAAGCCGTCCGGTAATGGGTAATGTCCTGGAAAGGCAAACCTAACCTCCTTCTTTTGGCTTGCGACTGGCTGATCACTTCTCCATCCTCATCCAGGTAACTACCTTGCTCATTTGGGCCCTCTTCTACCAAACCGATATTTGTTTGAAAGCGAGAGAAAGTGAGGTGAGAATAACCCCAACTTTTGTTTAAACCCAACATTCCGTTGAAATTAAGCTCGTTAAATCCTGAGTTGGGTACGGTGGTGTCCTTGTACCCAAATCCGTAGGCATTTTTATAAGACGCACGGCCACGATAGACGAAACCCGCATCGTTACCATGGAGCATCAGCGAAGTACCCATAAGTCCGTTGTTGGTGCTGTAAAACGACGTAAATGTGCCATTATGGACGCCCGGCGCCGGGACAAGGTCATCGATCACATTGATTACTCCGCCTAGTGCATCAGAGCCATATAGTAAGCTGGCAGGACCTTTGAGAATTTCAATTCTCGCAGCAGAAAACTGATCTACCTCGATACCATGCTCATCGCCCCATTGCTGAGCTTCCTCCCTGGCGCCATCAACCATGGTCAACACCCGATTGTAACCCAATCCCCTGATAATAGGTTTCGAGATTGCGCCGCCCGTGTTGACCTGCGAAACCCCCGGGATCCTTGCAATCGCATCAATAAGGTTGGTTCCACCAGAATGACTCAGCTTGGTCTTACCTACTGTGACTACAGACAAACTGTTTGTTTTGTTGTTTGAACTAAAGGGCGTACCGGTAATCACCACCTCAGCACTTTCAATCACAGATGGGTACATTTTGATCACTAAACTTTCGTCATTGGCCAGATCAATACTTACCGCTTGAGTCTTGTAACCTATAAAGCGCACCTCCAGAAAAAATCTACCTTTTGCAGGAATGTTCTTCAAAACAAACTCACCCTGGCTATTGGTGACGGTAACTGCTTTAAGGTCGGTAATATATATGGTTGCGCCAGCAAGCGGGGCCTGATTGGACGCATCAACAACCTTTCCCCTAAACTCGGCGATCTCCGTTCCAAAAGTCAGCACAGGAGACAATACGCATAGTGTGATATACAATAAAAGATAAATTCTTCTCATTAAAATTTGAGTTAAAAAACGATGACAGTATCAGTCAATCTTAATGATCTTAAGATCATAACTATCAAATAATTTATTTGCGGGAGAAGCGCTACTGATGAAAATACTTAACCTATGGGAGGTCCCCTGAGCGTTGGGTCGATCAGTCTTGTATAGAAATCGTTGATGCTATAATTCGCCCTCGACAAAGGCTGATCCAAAATGTAAAACCGAAAATCTTGTTCAATTACAAGGTAGTCGACTTCGATATGTGCCTCACAAACTAAGCAATGGTCTTTTTGCGTTCCCACATGAAATTTATGGGCGCAAGGGTTTTCATTTATGCTGCATTGGGAAATATCATCGTTGTGTTGATGGAAGATACTGAAAGGCGTACTTGCCAGGATAAACAACCATAGCAATGTCCCAGATATCAATTGGTGAATATGTATATTCTTTCTCCTCAAATCCCGGCAAAACTAGTTATTTGTTTAGAAATATAACCACTTGTGCCGCAAAATTGCCTTTTCGTGACTGCAATTGTAAACCTGTATACAAGCGCTCAAAAATATTGTTTAAAAAAAACAAATAATAAGTGAACAAATAGATCTACTTGATATATTTGCATTGCACAAATTGCTTCAGCTTTGAAAAACGAATCTGCATCCTACAAAAATATTTTGGTCATTGAAGATAATCACGCCATTCTGGACGTGATCACCCTGATTTTGCAAAGCGAATCTTATAAGGTAACCGGATTGAATAAAAGCGTTGATATGATGGCTCAGATCAAAGAGCATAATCCAGATCTTCTGATTTTAGACATCATGCTTCCAGATGGGGATGGCAGAGATCTATTGAGGCAGCTTAGAATAAATGGAGCTACAAAAGACCTTCCCGTGCTGATGATCTCCGCAAAGTATACCGCAGAAAACATAGAACATGGTGAATATAAGCCAAACGGTTTTCTGCCTAAACCTTTTGATATTGACGATCTGTTGGACAGGATCGAAGGCATTCTTGCAGGAAAAACCTATTAACTATCCCTGCAGCAGTTCTACGATCGCTTTCAGTGCTAACTTTTGTTGCTCCCCTGTTTTCATATTCTTTAAAGTTAGCAGACCACTTTGAATTTCGTCACTGCCAATTAAGATCACAAAAGGGATGCGCTTGTCGTCCGCATAGCTCATTTGCTTTTTAAGCTTCGCAGAAGATGGATATAGTTCCGAGGCAATGTTTGCCATACGTAATTGCTGTAAGATGGGCAGCGCGTATCTTTCTGCTTCCTTATCGAAATTACTAATGAGTACGATGGTGCCCGCAGCAGTAAATTCCGGAAAAAGATCCAGTTCCTGCAACACGTCATAAATCCTGTCCGCGCCAAACGAAACACCAACCCCGGTTAATCCCTTCAAGCCGAACATCCCGGTCAGATCATCGTATCTCCCACCGCCGCCAATGCTGCCCATGGCCGCCTCATTCGTTTTCACTTCGAAGATACAACCAGTATAATAGTTTAGTCCGCGCGCAAGTGTAATATCGAGCTCAACATCCGGATTCAACGTCTGGTCCGCTTTCAGCATTTCCTTCACATAGTCAAACACCGTTTCAATTTCCATTATTCCAGCCAGACCAGTTTCCGAATCAGCAAGTACCGTCTTCAACCCGTCCAGTTTCTGCTCGTTAGATCCTTCCAACAAGATCACTGGTTTCAACTTTTCAATGTCAGCCGCAGTGAAGCCGCGTTCCAATAATTCTTTGATCACCCCATCCAGTCCGATTTTATCCAGCTTATCAATCGCAACAGTCATGTCAATGATCAGTTCCGGCTTGCCAATCACTTCAGCTATCCCAGATAATATTTTCCGATTGTTAATTTTTATGGTAAAATCGGTCAGGCCCAGGTTGCCCAGTGCCTCCTGATAGATCAGGATGAACTCCGCTTCGCTCAATAGGCTATCAGATCCTATTATATCCACGTCACATTGATAAAACTCTCTATAGCGTCCTTTTTGAGGCCTATCTGCACGCCATACCGGCTGGACCTGAAAGCGCTTAAAAGGAAATGAAATGTCGTTTTGGTGCATCACCACATAGCGGGCGAAAGGCACAGTCAGGTCATAGCGTAAAGCTTTTTCACTGATAGCCGGTGTAATGGCATTTGAATTACGCTGCTCCAACAATTCCGGCTTAACTTTGGATAGGAAATCGCCGCTATTCAGAATCTTAAAAATGAGTTTGTCGCCCTCGTCGCCATACTTCCCTGTTAAGGTCGACAGGTTCTCCATAGATGGGGTTTGTATTTCCGCATACCCATACTTTTTAAACACCGTTTTAACAGTATCAAAGATGTAATTACGCTTAACCATTTCCTGAGGAGAAAAATCACGGGTTCCTTTTGCTAAGGAGGGCTTAATATTCGACATAGTCGCAAAAGTACAAAA
Source organism: Pedobacter sp. (assembly GCA_031179845.1). GTDB lineage: Bacteria > Bacteroidota > Bacteroidia > Sphingobacteriales > Sphingobacteriaceae > Pedobacter. The sequence continues at coordinate 5,392 of JAPSHM010000014.1, read as the reverse complement.
ACTAACAGGCATAAAAAAGGTTGTCTGCTTTATGGGCAGACAACCTTCTATTATTTTTTAATTCCCCGTCTAAAAACTCGGATAGGAAACCTTATAAGTTAAACCAATAACCTGATTGGTTCTTCAAGCAGCCCTTTAAGTGTTTGCAGGAAGGCCGCACCCGTTGCGCCATCAACAACACGGTGATCACAGCCTAAGCTAAGTTTCATCACGTTACCTGGAACAACTGCGCCGTTTTTAACAACCGGTACTTGTTGTATTGCACCTACAGATAAGATTGCACCATCAGGAGAATTGATGATTGATGTAAATTCATCAATACCGAACATACCCAGGTTAGAAACGGTGAAAGTTGAACCTTCCCAATCCGAAGGCTGTAATTTCTTGGCTTTTGCTTTCTGGCCAAATTCCTTCACCTCGACTGAGATGTGGGATAACGACTTGCCATCGGCAAAACGAACAACCGGAACCAACAAACCATCTTCTACTGCCATTGCTACGCCGATATTGGTATGCTCATTGAAGCGGATCTTATCACCACCCCATGAAGAGTTAACCGCAGGATGTTGTTTTAAAGCAACAGCAACAGCTTTGATGATAATATCATTGAATGAAACTTTAACCGGAGCAACTGCATTGATCGCTGTACGTGCACTGATCGCGTTGTCCATATCAATACTGATATTCAAGTAGAAATGTGGTGCAGTATAAAGGCTTTCTGCTAAACGTTTAGCGATCACCTTACGCATTTGCGATACTGGCTTTTCAGTAAACTTCTCTTCACCTACATATTGAGGAAGAACAACTGTTGCTTTCTCAGTAGATGGAGCAGATTTAGCAGCCTTATCTTCTGCCGCTGCACTTGGCGCAGCAGGCTGGAAGTTTTCAATATCTTTCTTTATGATCCTTCCACCGTCAGCACTACCTGCAACCTGTGAAAGGTCAATACCTTTTTCTTTTGCGATTCTTTTTGCTAATGGAGATGCTTTTACGCGGTCTCCACTGCCGGTTGAAGCCGGAGCTTCTTCTTTTGACTCAGCTGCTTTCTCAGCAACCGGTGCATCCGAACTTTTATCAGCGGCTGCAGCAGGCTTTGCTGGTGCATCTCCCTGGCTCAGAATTCCACTAACGTCAGTACCTTCAGGACCAACAATAGCGATGATGCCATTAACTTTAGCCGCCTGTCCTTTTTCAACACCAATATGTAATAAAGTACCCTCAGCATAACCCATTACTTCCATAGTCGCCTTATCGGTCTCTACATCAGCAAGAATATCATCTTCTTTAACCTTATCGCCTACTTTTTTATGCCATTCAGCAATTACGCCTTCCGTCATGGTATCGCTTAACAAAGGCATACGAATTACCGTTACCCCCATTTTCTGCAAGTCTGCTTCAGATAATGCGGCACCTGCTGCTTCCGTTTTGCCTTCAGCAGCTTTTTCCGGAGCAGCCTCTGCAGCTTCTTCTTTAGCTGGTGCCGGAGCATCGCCTTCTTCAGCAGCTAACGCAGCTTTATAATCTTCACCTTCTTTCCCAATTACTGCAATGATCGCATCAACAGGAACAGCTTTACCTTCTTCTACACCTATGTATAAAACGGTACCATCCCAATAGGATTCCAAATCCATGGTTGCCTTATCGGTTTCCACCTCGGCCATCACATCGCCGCTTTTCACTTTATCGCCAACTTTCTTATGCCATTTAGCCATTACACCTTCAGTCATGGTGTCGCTCATCTTGGGCATTCTAACTATTTCAGCCATTCTATAATATCTATTGAAATGCGTTCTAATTTAATCTATTACGTAGGGATAATCCTGCTGCACATACACATCAGTAAATAATTCCGATGCTTCAGGGAATGGGGATTCTTCTGCGAATTTTACAGAGTCGTCAACGATCTGTTTTACCTTAGTTTCCACCTCCTCAATCCAGGCCTGATCAGCATACTTCTCTTTTAGTATCGCCTCTCTTACCGTTTCAATAGGATCCTTAGATTTATAAGCTTCTAATTCATCTTTCGTACGATATTTAGCCGGATCAGACATGGAGTGCCCGCGGTAACGGTAAGTCCTCATTTCTAAGAAAGTCGGTCCTTCACCTGCTCTCGCACGTTGGATGGCTTCATCCATTGCGTTATGAACAGCAACAGGATCCATTCCATCAACAGGAGCACATGGCATATCAAACCCTAAACCTATTTTGTAAATATCAGTCATATTTGTAGTACGCTCTACAGAGGTACCCATCGCATAGAAATTGTTCTCACAAACAAAAACCACTGGAAGTTTCCAAAGCATTGCCATGTTGAACGCTTCATTTAAAGCACCCTGACGAACTGCTCCGTCACCCATGTAGCAAATATTTACATTATCGGTGCCTTTGTATTTTTCAGCAAATGCAATCCCTGCACCCAATGGAATCTGTCCGCCAACAATCGCGTGGCCACCATAAAAATGATGTTCCTTACTGAACATGTGCATAGAACCACCTTTACCTTTAGAGACGCCGGTAGCTTTACCATACATTTCAGCCATGATGCTATCTGCACTTACCCCAAGGGCCAGTGCGTGCGCATGGTCACGATAGGTGGTAATCATCGAGTCTCCTAACTGCATCGCAGAAATCGCTCCGGCTACTACAGCTTCCTGACCAATATATAAATGACAAAAACCACGGATTTTTTGTTGTCCATAAAGTTGACCGGTTTTTTCTTCGAACTTGCGCATCAGCAACATCGACTCAAACCACTTCAGATAGGTATCTTTATTTATTTCTACTGCACTCATTTTGGGGTGTTCTTATTTTACGAGAGCAAATCTACTTTTTTATTGCAATATATCGAATTAAATGATGTAAAATGAACACTATCCTTGAAGAATTCTATAACGCAGTCGGAATGTCTAAATTGGTCAATATTAGTACATATAACCATCTCGACAAATTAAAGTAAAACAGAGGTTCGGAATAACAATCAAATGTTGCAGCTAAAACCCGACTAGCCGAAACTTATATGGTGCAATGAAAGATGAACTTCATGGGAAATGTTGATAACTTTTAGTGGAAAACTTCTAAAATTTGGATAACATTCGTAAAATGTATATGTTTGCCATCCAAACAATAAGCCCGTAGTGGTGTACGTTTAAGTGTAAGTGATTAAAACCCAAACTTAACAGTATAACATGATAAAAAAGTTTTTGTTTTCTTCTTTAGTTGGTCTGTGTAGCCTGAATGCGCTACAGGCACAAACAAAAGAAACAAATAAATTGGCAGATCCTGATAATCTAGCTTCTCAATACTTTTCCCAGGTGATGGGTGTTGCCGTAGATGCAACTTCGAATATAAAACTGTACAAATTTATTTACGAATGGATTGGAACGCCTTACAGGTTTGGCGGAAATACAGAAAAAGGTATTGATTGTTCCGCTTTTACAAAAGCGATCTATGATAAAGTTTTCAACACCACGATCTTGCGAAACTCACGCGACATTTTCAGCATGGTTGATCCCTTACCTAAGGATGAATTGAAAGAAGGTGACCTGGTGTTCTTTAAAATCAAAAGCAGAAGTATTACACATATTGGCATTTACCTTGGAGATAATCGTTTTGCACATGCCTCGTCCAGTCGCGGTGTAGTCATCAGTAACCTGAACGAACCTTATTACTCAAGATATTTTTATAAAGGCGGCCGAATATTAGACGGCGTCAAGGATGACCTGATTCAGGAATAGATCCTTTCGCCCTCAACAAAAAAGGTCCTTCTAAAATGTTTAGAAGGACCTTTTTTTTATCCGGATATGGAGTGAGATTAAGCCTCGTCTTTTGTATTCTTTACCAGACCGATGCCTGATACAAAAAATATCAGGCCGATAATCCCTGCAACAACTAATTCCCGGGTTTGCATACTGTGCGTTACGAAGCCGTAACCCGCATAAATAAGACCGATAATACCTAGAATAGTTAGGATAGTTCCGAAAATACGTTTAACATTCATTTTGTTTGGATTTATTATTTAGCTGAGGCATTGCAATATCTATGCCTGCTTATGAATGATCCGTAAAATAAAAAGGCAAGCCCCATACTTTACTGTAGATGGGCTTGCCTTTTTTATAAGTTAATGACCTTTAATTTAGTCCAATACGTGTCTTTACCAAATTCTTACCCTTATATTCTGAACCTGATAATTGCATTAGATCGGCCATGATCCTTAAGCTTTCATTCTGAATAAAGTCAAAGATCTCTTCCTTCTTGATCACGTCTCCTTTCTTCACAGGGGGCAATCCTCTTGACACCCTTAAAGAATTGATCTTAGCCAGGTTTTTAGCTTCCAGGCTATCCCTTTCGGCTTTTAATTTAGCTTCATTCAAAGAAACTGAAACCTCAGCCTCCCGTTTTTTGGATTCTGCTATATCCTGTTGCAAAACTTTATAATCCAAAGATTTAGCCATACGTTCCTTATGTAAGCCTAGCAATTGACTACGGACCGGTGTCAGGTTGGATACCGTCATAAAATTTGATCTGGCGACTTCATCCCAGGGCAGTGCCGAAGGCTCAGTATCTTCCCCAATTTTATCCATTGGATAAAGTGACGGAAATTGGATATCTGGCATCACGCCCTTATGTTGCGTACTGCTTCCCGTTACACGGTAAAACTTAGCCATGGTCAGATTGATCTGTCCGAGCTTGATCCCATCTTTATTTGTTTTCACCACAACGCCATCCTTGTTCACAAGTGCAGCCAACCGTTGAAGGATAGATGGATTAACCAGTTTATTCAAATCGATAGAAGATTGAACAGTTCCCTTTCCATAGGTCTGTGTTCCCATTACGATTCCACGTTCATAATCCTGAATTGCACCTGCAAATATCTCCGATGCTGAAGCACTTAATCGATCTACCATTACGCCAAGAGGGCCGTTCCAGGCTACACCTGGGCTGGTATCTTCGCTCACCTCTACATCATTCTTCAAGTCCTTTACCTGAACTACAGGTCCTTTATCGATAAACAGACCGGTCAGATCGATCGCTTCCACTAAAGAACCACCACCATTGGCACGAAGGTCCATCACAATGGCATCCACTCTGTCGCGGTTCTTTAAGGTATCGATCAATAACCTTACATCGCGCGTGGTGCTCTTATAATTCGGATCTCCAGCATTTGCAGCTTTAAAGTCGGCATAAAATGCAGGAACAGTGATCACCCCAATTTTATATGGTTTCCCATCAGCCGTTATGGTTTGCACCTTCTTCTTAGCAGATTGATCTTCCATTACAATCTTCTCTATACACCAAAAGAACACGATCCTGACGAAAACCACCTACTTTAACCCGACAAAACTACCGACCTCTACATCAAAAGTCAGCCAAAAAAAGAAATACACTACGAAAA
>JAPSHM010000392.1 GCA_031179845.1 Pedobacter sp. | reverse complement strand
CTAAGCCCAATGCAAACATCAGTGCCACAAAATCCATGACCGGACATTTACTCGGAGGGGCAGGGGCCATTGAGGCCATTGCCTGCATCATGGCCATTCAAGAGGATGCAATTCCTCCCACCATAAATACCGACACCATAGATCCTACCTTTGCTGATAAATTCAATTTAACCCTCGGCAAAGCGCAACATAAAACGGTCAACTATGCCATGAGCAATACCTTTGGATTTGGCGGCCACATTGCAAGTTCGATATTTAAGAAATTTAAAGCATAGGGATCAAAACAGCATCAGAAGCATACGATTTCGAAAAATAAAATGCTGCTGATGCTGATCATAGCTACGCCAAAATGAAATCGGACTGTGAAAATGAGTTATCCTGCTTTCAAGGTTAAAAACTCAACAAGGTGCTGTTCCAACAATTCCGTATTGTAAGTTCCTTCCCCAGTATGGTCAGTCACGTCAATCGTACTTTCACTCACGGTAAGCGTATAGGCGTTACCTTCAATAACCTCAGGGAAGCTGATATTTATAATGTCAGATACATGGGCAAACTCGATCGTCATGTTGCTTCCAATTTGTTCGTTCACGTAAGTAGGAAATTCAGTTTTCAACAAATCGAATAAAGTTTCAGGACTTAAAGGTTGTACGTTGTTTATAGAAATCATAAGTTTTTCTATAGGCATCCAATAATGGTGCCCCGAAAGTTAAACAGCGAACAAAGCGTCGTCAAGCTACCTGATCGCGCCCGTCTCCTAAAAAGTGTACGATCTGGGCGAACGATATCAATTCGTCCTGCTTTACGCTCAAAAAATAGCATAAATCTTACATTTCCCTGTTTATACTCTTTTGTATAAACAGGACAAACCGGGTATCTTTGTAACATAATTAATGTTTCAAAAAATAACTGGACATGAAGGAACAACAAGATCCCCTGGAACACGCCGTATTAAATGAATACAAGTACGGATTTGTAACAGATATAGATACAGATTCAATTCCAAAAGGACTTAATGAGGAAGTCATCCGACTGATCTCTCACAAAAAGAACGAACCGGAATGGTTGCTGGAATGGCGCCTCAAAGCCTATGCACATTGGCTGGAGATGGAGGAACCAACCTGGCCAAATGTCAAGTATCCAAAAATCGATTATCAGGACATCATCTATTATGCTGCTCCAAAACCAAAGAAACAATTGGATAGCCTGGATGAAGTAGATCCCGAATTATTGCGGACCTTCGATAAACTGGGCATCTCTCTGAGCGAGCAAAAGCGCCTTAGCGGTGTGGCCGTAGATGTGGTAATGGACAGTGTCTCGATTGCAACCTCTTTCAAAGCGCAATTGGCAGAAATTGGTGTGATCTTCTGCTCCATTAGTGAAGCCATACAGGAACACCCGGAACTCATCAGAAAATATATGGGCTCGGTAGTGCCAATGACCGACAATTATTTCGCTGCTTTGAACGCCGCCGTATTTACCGATGGGTCATTTTGCTATATCCCTAAAGGTGTACGCTGCCCAATGGAACTTTCCACTTATTTCCGCATTAATGCAGAAAATAGCGGTCAGTTTGAAAGAACGCTGATCGTTGCTGAAGATGAAAGCTATGTCAGTTACCTGGAAGGTTGTACTGCTCCAATGCGGGATGAAAACCAATTACACGCCGCAGTTGTAGAGCTGGTCGCGATGGAAAAAGCAGAAATTAAATATTCCACTGTACAAAACTGGTATCCCGGTGATAAAGACGGAAAAGGCGGAATCTACAATTTCGTAACCAAAAGAGGAATATGTAAGGGTGATTACGCAAAGATTTCCTGGACTCAGGTAGAAACCGGATCGGCCATTACCTGGAAATATCCAAGTGTCATCTTAAAAGGCGATCATTCTATTGGTGAGTTTTACTCAGTTGCTTTCACCAACAACCACCAGCAAGCAGATACCGGAACAAAAATGATCCACCTGGGTAAAAATACCAGGAGCAGGATCGTGGCAAAAGGCATCTCGGCCGGACACAGTCAGAACAGTTATCGTGGGTTGGTGCGGACCAGCAAGCAGGCATTGAACGCACGCAACTTTTCGCAATGCGATTCCCTGTT
>JAPSHM010000181.1 GCA_031179845.1 Pedobacter sp. | reverse complement strand
GCGAATGTAGATCGGCATCTTGCCGGACACATAATTTTTTGGCTTTTTCAAATAGAAAAGCACACTAAAGTTGTTTCTCATCATTTTACAGATTAAAAAGTTAAACAAAATTAGCATTGCAGATATTCTAAATCAAGATGTTCATTTACTGAACTAGCTTATAATCAATTTATTACAAGCTTTTCAGTGAGTAGGCCATCCGGCTACGGTGACTCACTGAATGACTCACGATTTATATAGGAAAAATTGAATATTTCGGGGAGCCTTTAAATCAAAAAAGCCTTTAATCATACGATTAAAGGCTTTTTGAATGGTTTGATACATTTTTTGCGGACCGGACGGGTCTTCGTAAATATATGTTAAACAGCCTTTAAGTAACGTTTTTCTAAATGTCCTCTATCAGGATTTGCAAAAAAGAGTGTCTATGAAAGAATTTGAGGGTATTTAATGATAGAGAAAGTGAACTCATTTTATCACTCTTTCGTCAACCAGAAGTTTTTTAAATACTCTACCTGATTGTGAGTCCAGGAAATAAACATCTGACAAACCAGTTTTTTCATTCTTGTGGGTGAGACTCCAATATTTTTTATTATTGTCATTTACAATCGTCCCTCGATCAATTTTCACAGGTATCCCATAATCGTCATCAACCAATCTCTTCCATTTGCGCACGTAGAATTTCAACACATCCTCATAGGTAAAATGATATCCCTCATCGGTGTCAACCATATTGACCAAATCGCCTTCTTCGTCATAGTAATATTTTTTCCCAACATAAAAGTTAAATTTCGACCTAATTAACCTGGATTTAATAAGCCCGCTCAAGTAATACTCATCAAAAGAGATAAAATATTTATCTATTCTCTCCTTTACTTGTATCTCTGGGTAGTATTGTAATAGTTTGGTCTCTTTAATCATTTCACCATCGAAATTAAATTCTGTCAATATATATTCACCACCCAGGAGCCTAAAGATCCGTCGTTGAACTATTATTTGCGAGTCTACTTTCGATTCGATTTTAAGCGTATCCAATAAATCCAACATCTGTGGTTTTCCTTTCTTGTCCAATTGCCGGATATACTTATTGAATATGGCGGTGTCAATCTTTGGCTTATTCTTGAGCATTATCATGCTCAACTTTACTTTGTCAAGATTAATCTTTTCCTTTTTTAATAGGCAAGCAGATAAACAACAAACGTTAAACATTATTCCTAGCGCAAGTAATACTTTAGCGTGCGATTTCATAAGGGTAAGTTAGGTAACTAGTTTCTAAAACCTATTCTTTTTCTGGGTGGGTTAGGCTGTTCTTGTTTTTCCAATAGTTCATCCAGGTAGCGAAATACGATTTCCATATTTTTATCTTATTATAGGTTATCAAATCCAGCGACCAAAAGGCCAAGCAACTTTCTCACTTTCTGGAAAAAAATAGAAAAGAAAATTGCGAAACCGAAAAGTTGCACATATATTTGCAACCGAATAGTTTCTTTATAAAAACAACAACATGAGACGAGACATCTTTCAGGCAATTGCAGACCCGACAAGACGAGCAATCATAACCTTAATTGCAATACAGGCAATGACACCCAATGCCATTGCCGAACATTTTGACACGACACGACAAGCTGTTTCAAAACATCTACGTATTCTGACAGAGTGTGAACTAGTAAAACAGGAACATAAAGGCCGTGAAATTTATTACCAACTTGAAATTGACAAAATGAAGGAAATAGACAAATGGCTAGAACAATTCCGCAAAATTTGGGAAATCCGCTTCAATCAACTTGACAACTTACTAGCAACAATCAAAAAACAGAAAAAATGAACAGTAATCTTTTATTTGATTTTTCCGTGAACAATGAAAACAATACCATACACATAAAACGTCAATTTGATGCCAATCTTGAATTGGTTTGGCAGGCGTGGACAAAAGCCGAATTGTTAGACCAATGGTGGGCACCGAAACCCTATCGTATCGAAACCAAAATGTTGGATTTAAGAGTGAGCGGAATGTGGCTCTACGCAATGGTGAGTCCAAAGGATGAAAAAATGTGGTGTAAAGCGGATTATAAAGCTATCGAAACAAACAAAATATTGTCTTGGTTAGACGCTTTTTGTGATGAAAACGGAAAGGAAAACAGCGATAAGCCACGTTCATTATGGAAAAATAACTTCACGGAAACTAACGGTATCACAACCGTACACGCTACTCTGCAACACGACAAACTTGAAGACATTGAAATGATGATTAAGATGGGCTTTAAAGAAGGACTAACATTGGCTTTGGGCAATCTGGACGACTTATTATTAAACATAAAAGAGTAAACCAATGAAAAAACTAAAATTACAGATGCAAATATCCCTTGATGGATTTAATTCAACGGGACCAAATGATGAACAAAAATGGGTAACTTGGGCTTGGGACGAAATAAAGCAAGACGTTCTTGATTTGGCTTACAGTTGCGACACTGAACTAATTGGTAGAAAATTAGCTGTTGATTATATTCCATTTTGGACAGAAGCTTTGACACAGCCGGAATCAATGATGTATGAAGCAGCTAAAATAAAAGAAGGGCAAAAGAAAATCGTCTTCACAAAGACGTTAGACAAATCTGTTTGGGAAAATACAGAGCTTGCAAAAGGTAATTTAAGTGACGAAGTATATAAACTTAAAAACCAAAGTGGCAAAGACATTATTGTTTACGGTGGTAGTTCTTTTGTTGCTGACTTAGTGGGAGCGAACCTAATTGACGAATTCTACTTATTTGTAAACCCAATTGCGTTAGGACAAGGCGTTCAACTATTTGACAAGTTAAACGAATGGCAACAACTTACTTTAGTTAAAACAAAAACATTTGACTGCGGAATTATACTATTACACTACGAACGTTATAATAAGTGAAAATTATCACTTTTATTGCCACAAGTTTAGATGGTTGAATTGCAAAACCGAATGACACTCAATTTTCTTATGATTGGTGAACAGGAAGGAGAAGATTACGAGAGAGTGTAAAATCCACTGACACTTTCCCAGTTATCATCAAGATCAATCTGAAAAGTGATATTTCTCCCAAATGTATTTTCTCGAATAAACCTATTCATGATTTCGGATAATTTATGTCTATCGGCTCCATAAATCATAATTTCTCTATAACCATCTCTAGTTGTTCTTCCTATAAAGCAGAACGGTGTTGAAGCCCCAAGATTGCCAATTAATAAATCTTCTAGTTTATTGAACAACAATGCTTCACCATTTGTAGGGTGTCCGTTTGGGTTTTTGTTTTTAGTTTCTACTGTTATCCAAAGAGAAAAGGGAAAATCCTTTTTGTGCTTATAGTCCTTAAAATGTTGATTTATCAAAGCGAAACAAACTTTATTTTCCACTTCAAACTTTAGCAGTACGTGTTCAGCGTCATTAATATTTTGTAAATTGGAGCCTACATTCTTTATCGATGTATTTTTTTTGGAAGCGTGCATCTCTTTGTGGTTACAGGATAATAACGAACATAAAAATAGCAAATTTAGGATCATCCTCATTTTAATGGTTTTTAGGAGTTGTAAACTTACATTGACAATGTGCGTTTATCTGTGTTTACTGATTCGCTTTGTAATTCGCCTTGAAAATAGTGATTTAATTAGATTTAATATTTAATCTCAGAAAAAGGATGACAAATAAAAAGCGGGAATGATCTCCGACCATTCCCGCTCTATCTAAATTAACGCTCTCAAAGAATAAGACGAAAATTGATTGAAAATATTGTGTCTCGCCAATAAATCCTAAAGACTATCCGGTTTGAAACCGATTCTTTTTCTTGGTAGATTAGGCTTTTCTTGTTTCTGTAACAATTCGTCCAGGTAGCGAGATACTATTCCCATATTTTTAATTCCTTGTTTCAAGGTGCCATTTTGGCTCCTTGAAAATGAATACTCGTATTCGCTCAGGAGATTTTTGAAGTTTTTACGCCTTTTCCGCAGACCGATATGCCTTTGGTGAAAGGCCAGTATGCTTTCTAAAAAATCTGGCGAAATATCCAGGATATTCGAAATGCAACAGGTAAGCAATTTCTGACACAGAATAACCCGTATAGGTCAGGTATTTTTTCGCTTCAGCAAGCAAACTTTGCTGTTGTAGCTGACCTGCGGATTTACCGGAAATCCGCTTGCAGATCCTGTTCAGCTGAACAGCAGAAATGGCAAGTTCTTCGGCTAGCTCTTTTACACTGGCCCTACCGCCCCTGTCTAGCATTAATGCCAGAAACTTTCGATAATGTCGCAGAGCCGGACTCCCGGTTTCCTCAGCTATCGGCTCATTTCTCACCTGTAGCCGATAGGTCATTAAAAATAAGGTTTGCAAGCAAGCCCTAAGCATATATGGTTTTCCAGGTTCATTCAACTTCCACTCCCTGTCCAATGTTTTAAGGAGGGATTTGAAACCACTTACATTATAATTTTCGTTGAACTCGGTAATGATCATTATACTCAATCCGGCTGGCGATAGCGATAAGATCTCTTGGTTGATCTCCTTAAAGTAAGCCTCCTCCAACGAAAGTACGTGGCCTCTAACCTCATCGCTAAAGAGAAATCCATGTAGTGCTGTAGATGGTATCAACAACACACATGGAGCAACAAAATGGGTTTTGCGCTCGGCCTCAAAGAAATCGAACGCCCCTTCTTCAACAAAAAAAAACTGCGTCAAACCAGGATGTAAATGAGGTTTGATGTCCCAGCCAAAAGTTGAGCTTCTGGTCTCCAGAAGTTCGGAGAACAGGTAATCTGAATCCGGTCTTGCCAACCGTTCCCCATAGATTCCATCGAACCTGCCTAATTCCTTCGGTTCCTGACTTTTTGATGATCGCTTCATCTGCAATGTATCTTTTGTGCTAGTTATTGACACAAAAGTACCCAAATAGGGACATAAACATGCTGATTTTTGCAAATGTTATTCGAACAACCTTCGCAAAAAAACTTATGATAATAAACACAACAGTGGAGAAGCCGGTTAGTCGCGCCGTGACGATATTGATTCTTGGTGGACTGATCATGCTCAGTCCCTTTTCAATTGACACCTATCTTCCCGCTTTCCCCTCTATTGCCACCTCACTGAACACCAGCACCGCACAGGTAGGGTATTCGCTAACCAGTTATTTTGCAGGTTTATGTGTTGGGCAGTTGGTGTATGGGGTGCTGATTGATAAGTTCGGCAGAAAACGACCGTTACTATTCGGCTTACTGATCTATTTAGCGGCGGCGGTGGGATGTGCTTTTTCAGGAAATATTGAAAGTCTGATCGTTGCCCGCCTGATCATGGCGCTTGGTGGCTGTGTGGGTATGGTTGCTTCAAGGGCGATCGTAAGGGACCTCTTCCCTCCACAGGATACAGCCAAAGTACTATCACTTTTGATACTTGTGATGGGCCTGGCACCGATTATCGCACCAAGTATTGGTGGGTTGGTCAACGAGGCGCTTGGTTGGCGTTGGATATTCGGCATTATGGGTTTAATTGCGCTGGCTCTGCTCTGGGTAGTATTTCGAATCCTACCAGAAACTAAAACGCCGGATAAAACCGTTCCTACAAACTTAACACTTATCATGAAGGAATATTTGGTTCTATTGAAAAACCGAACATTCAGAGCCTACGCCCTTGCGGGTGGAATAAGTTTTGCAGGCTTGTATGCTTACATTTCCGGTTCTCCATTTGTACTGATGCAATACTACGGGTTGTCGCAAAAACAGTTTGGCTGGGCGTTTGGATTTACTGCCTGTGGCCTAATCCTTGGTAGTCAGGCTAACCGTTTCGCTTACGCCAGATTGGGAAGCGCAAAAATAGTGCTTTACGGATCTGGGATGCTATGTTTAACTGCTACCTTACTTTTACTAACATGTCTCCTGGGTTTAGCCGGCCCCCTAATGATATTGGGATTTACTTTCTGTTTCTTCTTTTGGCTGGGTATGATCAATCCGAATGCTACAGCCCTATCCCTGGCACCTTTTAACAAAGCTGCCGGCAGGGCATCTGCTTTGATGGGCAGTCTACAAATGGTAGCAGGAGTTTTGGCATCGTGGCTCATCAGCTACCTGCATAATGGTACGGTTTGGATGATGCCCGCAGTAATGTTGGGCTGTACGCTGGCAGGCATAGCTATGTTGTTCCCGTTATACCAAAAAAAGCAGAGAATAGATTGAAGAAGAAAATGGAATAAAGCAAAGTTGGAATAAAGCGCAAAGTGAAATAAGGTAAAGTCTGGAAACTATGTTGACCTGAAATTGTTTGCTTAAAACACCGTTTGAAAATTCATCTATCTAATGTAGACATTTCTCATTATTTCGATGTTTTGGGGCAGCAAAAGAAGCATAACAATGTCAGCGAAGTCGGACTACAATGTTCAGGAAATTGCCATTATAGGTTCCGGTTTTGCCGGCCTCAGTGCTGCGACCTATTTGGCCAAAGACGGCCACAAGGTGACTGTTTACGATAAAAATGAACAAATTGGCGGGCGTGCCAGGCAGCTGCATAGCGCTGAAGGCTACATTTTTGACATGGGCCCCAGCTGGTACTGGATGCCCGATGTCTTTGAAAAATTCTTTACTGATCTTGGCTGTAAGGCAAGTGATTATTATGAGTTGGAACGTTTAGACCCGGGTTTTACAGTTGTATTTGGCAAGGATGACAGTGTTGATATTCCGGCGGATTACAATGGGATCAGAAGCCTGTTTGAATCCATTGAGCCGGGTAGCGCCGAAAGGTTAGATCAATTTCTAGCGGAAGCCGAATATAAATACAAGGTTGGAATGGACAAGCTGGTCTACAAACCTGGTTTATCAATAGTTGAATTGATTGATCCTGATTTGATCAAAGGAATTTTTAAGCTTCAGGTATTCACCTCATTCAGCCAACATGTAAAAAAATTCTTCAAACACCCTAAACTTATTGCGCTGATGGAGTTTCCGGTATTGTTTCTAGGTGCAATGCCCGAAGATACGCCTGCGCTTTACAGCTTAATGAACTATGCAGGTTTGAAATTGGGCACATGGTATCCAAAAGGTGGTTTCGGTGTGGTCATAGATGCTATGAAGTCCGTTGCCGAAAAACATGGGGTGAACTTTTGTATGAATGAAGCTGTAACTGGTGTTAAGGTCGACCAAAATTTGATTAAAGAGGTCATTACTGCAAAAACGAGCAGGCGGTTTGACGGAGTAATTGCTGCGGCCGATTACCATCATGTTGAAGAAAAGCTATTAGGAGCTGCTTATAGCAACTATACAAAAGATTACTGGAACAAGCGGGTTTTGGCACCTTCCTGCTTAATATTTTACCTTGGTGTCCGTAAACGGGTAAACCGCCTGAACCACCATAACTTATTTTTTGACGAGGATCTTAAGCAACACGCTGTAGAAATCTATAAAAATCCGCAGTGGCCTTCTAAGCCCTTGTTCTATGTTTGTTGTCCATCAAAAACAGAACAATTTGTCGCTCCGGCCGGGCATGAAAATCTTTTTGTTTTAATGCCACTGGCAGCTGGCCTGTCAGATAGTGAGTCACTGAGAGAAAAGTACTTTTCAATCCTCATGGACCGGTTAGAAACATTTACTGGTGAGTCGATTCGCGACCATATCGATTACAAAAAAAGCTATTGTGCGTCGGACTTTGTGCTCGATTATAACGCGTTTAAGGGAAATGCGTATGGCCTGGCAAATACTTTAATGCAGACTGCCAACCTAAAACCTTCTATGAAGAACAATAAGTTAGTCAATCTCTTTTATGCCGGACAATTGACCGTCCCTGGCCCAGGCGTTCCACCATCAATCATTTCTGGTAATGTAGCAGCTCAACAACTGATAAAGTATTTTAAAAACTGACTATGAAAGCGCTATTTGATAAATTATCTGCGCAATGCAGCAAGATGACGACTCAGCATTACAGTACCAGCTTTTCTCTTGGTATATACTTCTTAAATAGAA
>JAPSHM010000180.1 GCA_031179845.1 Pedobacter sp. | reverse complement strand
GGCGACTCATTTTCTGCTATGGCGGGAATAAATATGAGCAAGCTGCTTAACCTTACCTACGCTTATGATTTTACTACATCAGGCTTAGACCAGGTGAGTAATGGCAGCCACGAAATTGTTTTGGGCTTACAGCTTGACAATATCTATGAAGTCTTCAGCACCACAAGGATGTGGTAAGAAAGAACTTGTCTAAAGCTCTTTTCTTAACCTGGCCACAGGGATATTCATTTGTTCCCTATATTTTGCTACAGTTCTACGGGCGATATTATACCCTCTTTCTTTCAGGATGTCTGTCAGCTTTTCATCGGCCAGTGGCTTGCGCTTATCTTCATTTCCAATACAGTCTTCAAGAATCTTTTTTACTTCTTTATTGGACACCTCTTCGCCACTCTCGGTTTGAATTGCCTCAGAGAAAAATGATTTCAAAAGAAATGTGCCGAATTCGGTCTGTACATATTTTGAATTTGCTACCCTGGAAACAGTAGAAATATCCATATCAATCTTATCGGCAATATCCTTTAGGATCATTGGGCGCATCTTGCGCTCATCACCAGTAAGTAAATACTCATATTGATATTGCATGATCGCGTTCATTGTTTTAAGCAACGTCTGCTGTCTTTGTTTAATGGCGTCAATGAACCATTTTGCAGAATCCAGTTTTTGCTTTACAAACTGCACGGCCTCTTTTAATTTTTTATCTTTTTGAGCCGCCTTATCATAATGGTCAAACATATCTATGTAAGACCTGCTTACCCTCAGTTCTGGCGCATTTTTGGAATTCAGTGTTAAGATCAAGACCCCATCGTTATTGGAAACGTGAAAATCAGGAATAATTTGTAACTGCTTTGTAGTTACCTGATTCGAGTCACCGGGTTTAGGATTTAACCTCAATATTTCTGCAATGATTTCCTTCAGATCCTCACTGTTCAGGTTCAAAGACTTTTCTAGCTTATCGTAATGTTTCCTGGTAAACTCATCCAAATAATTTTCTACAATAAGAATAGCCTTTTGAATGATCGGGTTATTGGGATCTTTGCGCTTCAATTGCAAGCTAAGGCATTCCTGCAGGTCACGTGCGGCGATACCGGGCGGGTCAAAGTCCTGAATCACCTTTAGCATTTCCAGTACATCCTCTTCTTCTACCATCACATTCTGAGAGAAGGCAAGGTCGTCGATCATTGAAGTGATCGGTCTTCTTAAATAGCCGTCATCATCTAAGCTGCCGATGATCTGTTTGCCAATGATAAAATCCTGGTCGGAGAGGGGCACAAGGTCTAACTGCTCTTGCAGGCTTTCAAAAAAGGTACTTTCAATGGCTATTGGCGTTTCCTTCTTTTCTTCATCATCATCGTTATTATTGTATGAAGTACTGTAATCATTTACGTCATCATCCTGCAAATAGTCATCTACATTAAACTCATCAGTACTTTCTTCTTTAGCACTCGCATCAAAATCTTCCGAAGTGTCGTTCAGGTCGTCATACTCGCTCTTCGGCTCTTCAGCAATCATCAAACTCGGATCTTCCAGTGCAGGGTTTTCTTCCAGTTCTTCTTTTATGCGGGTATCTAATGCAACTGTTGGTACCTGCAGCAGCTTGATAAACTGAATTTGCTGCGGTGATAGTTTTTGAAGTAATTTTTGTTGAAGATGTTGTTTTAGCATAAAATGATGAAATGGTATTTTATATACCCGTTTCAAAAATACACATTTCACATAGATAAAAGCAATTCCTTACACTTTTTATAAGTTTCAATCCCATTCATAGAACAAGAAATTTAGCTAAAACACCCTCTACTTTTGCAGCGAACAGCATAAATGTGAAATCATCTTGGTTTGAATCACTGGATTATAATAGCGTAATTTTGATTTTATAATAAAGTTGTTAAATTTATTTTGTAAAAAAATTGAAAACATATGGGATTTGTAAAAGAGTTTAGAGAATTTGCTGTGAAAGGTAGCGTGATGGACCTGGCAGTCGGTGTGATTATTGGAGGTGCATTTAGTAAAATCATCGATAGTGTTGTTAACGATCTGCTCATGCCTTTAATTTCAGCCGTAATCGGATCTGTTGATTTCAGCAACATGTACGTCACATTGAAAGGTAATGTTGAAGCTGGTATGGCACTTGTCGATGCGAAGAAAGTGCCTGATGCCATTGTGTTTGCGTATGGTAACTTTATCACCGTAGCCATCAATTTTCTGTTACTGGCACTGGCTGTCTTTATGCTTGTTAAAGGGATTAATTCCATGAAACGTAAACAGCAAGCGATTGAACCTGCACCCGCAGTACCAACTAAAGAAGAGGTATTGCTGACCGAAATCAGGGACGTGCTACGATCCAAATAAGTATGTTATAAGAAAGCGTATTTGAAAGGTGCCTGTTTGGAATGTCAAATCCGAGCAGGCACCTTTTGTCTTCAATAAGATTCATGCGGTGTTTTTTTACCGATTGAAAGCAGTTGTTTACCGAGGAATCAGCTGGAAAATGAGGCTGGGCGTTTGCAGCCACCTTATTATAGCTAATTTCGAAACAAATAAAGAAAATATAAGTCTCAATCATAATGGAAGACAAGATGGGTAAGTGGAATAAAAGCAGTAGTTCGAGCAGGATCTGTGCTGGTCTGGTTATTTTAGTCATAGGCATGGTGTTTCTCCTGAGGAATTTTGGGATTTTCATTCCCGGCTGGATATTTAACTGGCCAGTATTACTGGTAATTATCGGACTATTGATTGGGTTCAAACGTAATTTTAACGGAGTTGGGTGGCTGGTGATGGTATTGGTTGGAGGACATTTCATTGTGAAGGATATAGAAGAGGTCAATCTTTCTAAATATTATTTAGCGGCTTCGTTCATTGTATTCGGTTTGTACCTGATATTAAAGCCAAAAAGCACGTTCTGCAGAGATCATGAGTGCAAAAACCGTTGGGATAAAAGGTCTGCTGCCAGACGAAACCGACAATTACAGGAAGGACAGCAGTCGGCCACCAGTAACGATGAGCAATTCAATGCTGTAAATGAAAATGATGTTCTTGAATCTGTAAGTGTATTCGGCGGCAGTCATCAACATATCCATTCTAAAAATTTTAGGGGAGGGGAAGCGATTGCAATTTTTGGGGGCTGTGATGTGAACCTGAGTCAGGCAGACTTTGAAGGGGTGATCGAACTGGAAGTAGTGGCCCTGTTTGGGGGTGTGAAAATAATAATACCTGCCAGCTGGGAAGTCAAGTCGGATGTAGTAGCCATATTCGGCGGCCTTGACGATAAAAGGTCAATTGGCCCCGTAAGTTCAGAGGCACGGAAGGTAGTTAGAATAAAAGGGGTAACGATATTTGGAGGAGTAGAGATTAGAAATTTTTAAATTTTGTTATTATGAAATGGTTTGTAGTAAGGTACATTTATCAGATAATTACAGGTGAAGGGAACCACGCTTCGCAATTTGATGAACAGCTCAGGTTAACCGTGGCGGACGATTGTGAGGAAGCGCTGCAGAAAGCCGAGCGGCAAGCAGATAATTATCATCACCCATTCAGAAACTGCAATGGGGAAATGGTCATCTGGAATTTTATTTGTGTAGCTGACCTTTACGAAATTGAACGCCCGGAAGATGGCGCTGAGCTGGCGTCCGTATTGCATGAGCCTGAAGATGTGAACGCATTTATAGATAACATCAATCGACACAAGTCATTTTTACAGGAATTGTTACCATTTTCTACGCCCTCAATCAAATTGTTTTGACAAACAGGCCATTATCGACCAATAAGATCAAAAAAATTGCATCGGTAATTTATTTAGGTTGGGTTGCTGTGTTTATTGCGCTGTTTTATTACACCCTGAACCTGGATTGGACGATTGCGGTTGCCGACAGCGCAATAACCAATACGTTGTTGGGCTTAGCCTGTATTAGTATGAGCAACCTCCTCGGTTACTATCAACCGAAGAACGAAACGATTATTTTCGTTTTAGCGCTTACCTTTATCATGGCGCTTTTTACTACGCTTATGAGCAAGTTTTTACTGGTGCTATTGTTTTCCGATCAGCAGACCTATCTCAACTTTCTCAATTACACACTTACCGTTCGTTTTTTGATTCTGTTCGTATTTATTGCCTGGTGTGCGCTGGCTAATATTCTATGGTACAGACTCGAAGAGCAGTCTGCTACGCAAGAGCGCTTGCTCGCTGCTCAAAACCTTTCAAAAGAAGCCGAATTAAACAAGTTGCGGCATCAACTGCAGCCTCATTTCTTATTCAACAGCCTGAATTCAGTTTACGCTTTAACAATCGTAAACCCAAAAGAGGCCGGCACGATGATCACCAGACTGGCGGCCTTTCTAAGAGGGACGTTGAAAAGAGATGATGAGGTTTGGGTAAGCGTAGCAGAAGAGATGGAATATATTAGTCTGTATCTTGATATTGAAAAGGTCCGCTTTAGTCATCGTTTGAATATTGCAGTCGACATTGCAGATGATACACTGAATTTGAGTTTACCTGGTACCTTGTTACAACCAATCGTAGAGAATGCCATCAAATTCGGATTATACAATACTGCTGCCGCGATCACCATCTCACTGCTTGTTAAGTTAGAGCAAAATCATCTGGTAGTTCGGGTGCAAAATCCTTTTGATCCTGAAATGAAGGCTACTGAAGGAACTGGCTTCGGGTTAACTGCGATCAGAAGAAGGCTCTATCTTCTATTTGCAGATGAAGGACTACTGCAAACGACAATCCGGGATGGGAACATATTTGAAACTACGTTAAAAATACCTCAACAAAATGATAAGAACAATATTAATTGACGATGAACCTTTGGCAAGAGATGTAGTTAGACATTACCTGCGTAGTTTTCCTGAAATTGAGGTTGTCGCCGAATGTAGTGATGGATTTGAAGGGATAAAGGCAATTGCTGAACATCAGCCTGATCTGATCTTTCTGGATATTCAGATGCCGAAAATCAGTGGATTCGAAATGCTGGAGTTGATCGACAAGCATCCGGCTGTAATATTTACTACGGCCTTTGACGAATATGCAATTAAAGCATTCGAAGTAAATGCTGTTGATTATTTGTTAAAACCGATCGAACAAACCAGGTTTGATTTGGCCATGGAGAAGCTTCCTGCGAGGTTAAACCATGTGGATGGTGTTGCAGGTGAATTGCTGAATGTAGCGGGTTTAAGCCCTGCCCAAAGCCACAGGGTAGTGGTGAAGAAGAATGGGGTGATTAAGATCATTGCCGTTTCTGATATCCATTACCTCGAAGCGGATGATGACTATGTGAAATTGAGCACCCCTGACGGAATTTTTCATAAAAATAAAACCATGAGTTTCTTCGAGCGAACCCTGGAAGCCAATCAATTTA
The DNA here is from genome assembly GCA_031179845.1 of Pedobacter sp. GTDB lineage: Bacteria > Bacteroidota > Bacteroidia > Sphingobacteriales > Sphingobacteriaceae > Pedobacter. Next base: position 2,619 of record JAPSHM010000180.1, on the reverse strand, counting down.
TTCGCATTCACCGGTCCTATATCATCAACCTGGCGCAGGTTTCGAGGATCGAATTGAAAGAAAAAGACAGTTATATTGTACTTTTAAAATCCGACATTTGGCTACCAGTGAGTAAAACAGGCTACGTTAAACTGAAAGCTGCTTTGGGAATTTAGCACGGTTTTTTAAGATTTAAAAACTATACCTAAATTCTATTTGCAATTAAATAAAAATCGCCCTATATTTGCACCTCGTTATTTAAAAATAATAGTCAAGATATAATACAGTTATGAAAAGAACATTCCAACCTTCGCAAAGAAAGAGAAGAAACAAACACGGCTTCCGCGAAAGAATGGCTACAGCAAACGGTAGAAGAGTATTAGCTTCACGTCGCGCAAAAGGAAGAAAAAGATTAACGGTTTCAAGCGAAGGCCGTCACAAAGCATAATTTTTGATTGCAGCACCATAAGTGTTGGCAGATCAAAATGTCTGCAAAATTGCAATCAAAAAGATGAACACATTTTCTAAAGAAGAACGATTATGTAGCAGAAAATTATTAGATCTGCTATTTAAGACCGGTTCTTCTTTTTTGTTATATCCGTTTCGTGTATCCTATTTGTACGTTCCAGTGGCACATCAGGTTCCAGTACAAGTTGTGGTCAATGTAGCTAAAAAAAGGTACAAGCGAGCAGTTGATCGAAACCTGGTTAAGCGCCGTAGCCGGGAAGCATACCGGTTGCAAAAAGAGAATCAGCTCTATGCTTTGTTACCCGAGTCAAAACAATTGTTGCTGCTTTCCGTTCAGTTTGTTGGTAAAAAGATCTATGAATTCTCTTTCTTCGAAAAGAAGATGGCCGCTGCTTTTATCAAGTTGCACGCCCTCCTCGAAGCAGAACAAACGAAAAAGGCAAATGGGGATAATTAAACAGGTACTGAGCTGGGTGTTTTTAGGATTGATTAAACTGTATCAATGGTTTTTATCACCCTTACTGGGCGCGAACTGCAGATTTACACCCACCTGTTCGCAATACGGAATCGAGGCGATTAAGAAGCATGGCCCATTTAAAGGGGGCTGGCTTACCTTGAAACGCATCGGCAGGTGCCATCCCTGGGGTGCTCATGGTCACGACCCGGTCCCATAATTTTCACCTAATGTCCTGATTTTAATTTTTCAAAATGGCTACAATACTTCAAATTGAAACTGCTACTCAAGTCTGTTCGGCTGCCATCTCCAGGAACGGGGAGACGATCGCCTTGAAAGAAGTGATGGCTAACAATATCCACGCCGGAAGTCTGACCTTATTTATCGAAGAAGTCATGAAGCATACCGGGCTGCAGTTTACTGATCTGGATGCTGTAGCGGTAAGTAAAGGCCCCGGATCCTATACGGGGCTGCGCATTGGCGTGTCGACTGCAAAAGGATTGTGTTTCGCGTTAGATAAACCGCTTATAGCAATCGACACCCTACAAATGATGGCAGCAGGATTTTTAGCGCAGCGGGCTGAATATGTAGGACAAATCTGTCCAATGATTGATGCCAGAAGAATGGAGGTCTTTACCGCGTTATTCGATCAACATTTAAATTATGTTATGCCAACGGAAGCTAAGATCGTCGATGAGCACAGTTTTAAAGATCAATTGGTCTTGGAGAAGGTTACGTTTATTGGCGATGGCGCCATGAAATGTGCAGAGTTCCTGCAGCATGAAAACGCAATTTTCTCCGACCAAAACTTCAATTCTGCCGCCAATATGAGCCGATTAGCTTACAAATCGTATGTGGCTTCCCAGTTCGAAGACGTAGCTTATTTCGAGCCTTTTTATCTGAAGGATTTTGTGTTTACAACACCAAAGAAAAAAGGCTGATTATTTCTTAGAAAATATACTAAACAGGCGCTTAAAAAAACTGCGCTGCTGCTCACCAATGCCCGGCATGCTGCTGCTGTTCTGAGGATGCTCCACGGTATTTCCAAACTTAATACCAAATCCCATATAAATAGAGGCTGCATTGTAGCCACTTCCAATATTCCGGTCGCTCGCAATTACCCCCTGGGCCTGAGCAATGGTTTTGGTAAGGTTATCCGAACCTAGAAACACCTCAAAGTTGGGTGTCTGGTACATACCTTGCATACCAACTAAAAACAGACCGTTGAAATTATAGCTCGGAATTGCACTAAATGATATTTTATTGAACTGAAATTTGTTCACAAATACGGCATCTCCACCCTTATAAAACACATTTTTTGAAACAATTAAGCTCGGTGTGTAGGAAAGCGGGTAACTTATTTCAAACCCTTTAGAGATCATAAAGTCCAGTTTGGCATTGGTTGCCGAGTAAAAATTTTCGATTTTTGAATCTTCAATAGCAAGGTCAGTGATTTCATTTTCAACTTGTCTCGGCGTTTTTACTGATGCATTTTCAATAGTCACTGCTGCATTGATCCTGTTCACAGAAACGGTTTTTCTCCATTTTATAAAGCCAAGATCCTTGACATTTGCCATAATAAATACACCCTTCTTCGACTTATAACTGGTACCAAAGCTGAATGCCATCCCTGGATTTCTGAAATTTGGTATCAGATTGTCACTGGACAATTCGTCTGTTTTTCTGAAGTTGGCTTTGTAGGTACCCCTAAGACTTAC